>JAFDXG010000088.1 GCA_018268105.1 Bacteroidota bacterium
GTAACAGCATCAACTTAATTGCTGGCAGGTTGCTCTCCAGCAGAGCCTGCTTCCTCTTTTAGTTGATAAATGCAATAAAAGTATTTTATTCCATAATGTCACCAACCATTTTTCAGTACATTACCCATATTGTAAATCCTATAATTATATTTGTTGCCCGATCGCAGCAAATATTTTCTCTTACCTATTAAGAAACTTTTTTCTTTTTCTTCTGTTCGCCATTTTCTGAAGTTGGGTGTTCGTTTCTGAAAACAACGGTGTTATCGAAAACGTCTACCAGCACAGGTTGTGATTTATCTATATCACCGGCAAGTATTTTTTTGCTCAATTGATTCACTATTTCTTTCTGAATCAAACGCTTTAATGGTCTTGCACCAAACTGGGGATCATATCCGTTGTCTACCAAAAAGTCTAGTGCATAATCAGTAAACCCGAGATCAATTCCATTTACTGCAACAAGGCTCTTCAAGTGATCGAGCTGAATATTAATAATTCCGCGAATTTCATTTTTCATCAACGGATGGAACATAATGATATCATCAATCCGGTTCAGAAATTCCGGGCGGATAGTTTGTTTCAGCAAATTAAGTACTTCTGCCTTCGTACTTTCAACCACTTCTTCTTTGTTCAACTCGGTAATATTCTCAAAATTATCCTGTATCACCTGGCTGCCCATATTACTGGTCATGATGATTATAGTATTTTTAAAGTTTACTACACGTCCCTTATTGTCTGTCAAACGACCATCATCAAGCACCTGAAGTAATACATTGAATACATCCGGATTAGCTTTCTCAATTTCATCCAGTAATACCACACTATATGGTTTACGCCTAACCGCTTCCGTTAGCTGCCCGCCTTCATCATATCCAACATATCCGGGAGGAGCGCCTACAAGACGGCTGACAGAATGTTTTTCCTGATATTCACTCATATCTATCCTAGTCATCATATTCTCATCATCAAACAGGTAATCTGCCAGGGCTTTTGCCAGCTCAGTTTTTCCTACACCTGTTGTACCAAGAAATATAAATGAGCCAATTGGTTTTTTGGGATCGTGAAGTCCCGCGCGGCTCCTGCGTATAGCATCCGACACTGCCGATATTGCTTCATCCTGTCCTACCACGCGTTTATGCAATTCGTCTTCCATATTCAGCAGTTTCTGCTTTTCGCTCTGCAACATCTTGCTTACGGGGATACCGGTGGCTTTGGCTACAGCTTCAGCTATATCTTCAGCATCTACTTCTTCTTTTAATAATCTTTTTTCAGGAGCGAGTTCATCCAATTCCCCGGTAAGTACATCTATTTTTTTCTCTTCTTCTTTAATCTTGCCATACCTTATTTCTGCAACTTTTCCATAATCTCCATTACGTTCTGCTTTTTCAGCATCCAGTTTATAGCTTTCAATATTTGCTTTAGCAGCCTGAATTTTTTCTACCAGGTCTTTCTCCTGTTGCCATTTTGCTTTAAGTGTATCTCGCTCCACACTTTTCAACGAAATCTCTTTTCCAAGGTCTTTCAATTTTACCTCATCATTTTCCCGTTTGATTGCTTCACGTTCAATTTCCAGTTGCCGTATGATCCTCTCCAACTGATCCAGTTCTTCGGGCATGGAATTCATTTCCAAACGCAGTTTAGCTGCACTTTCATCAATCAGGTCAATAGCCTTATCCGGAAGAAAACGATCCGATATATAGCGATTTGATAATTCTACAGCAGCAATAATTGCTTCATCTTTGATCCGAACATGGTGATGTGTTTCATACCGGTCTTTAATACCCCGCAATATAGATACTGCATCTTCTACGCTGGGTTCATCTATCAATACTTTCTGAAATCTTCTTTCCAGTGCCTTATCTTTTTCAAAATATTTTTGATATTCATTCAGTGTAGTCGCACCAATAGCTCTGAGTTCGCCACGGGCCAGTGCCGGTTTAAGAATATTAGCCGCATCCATAGCACCTTCTCCGCCACCTGCACCAACAAGGGTATGTATTTCATCTATGAAAAGTATAATACTGCCATCACTTTTTGTTACTTCATTGATCACCCCTTTCAGGCGTTCTTCAAATTCACCTTTATATTTAGCCCCGGCAATTAATTGCCCCATATCAAGAGCATAGATAATTTTTGATTTCAGGTTTTCGGGAACATCTCCATTAACAATACGTATAGCCAACCCTTCTGCGATAGCAGTTTTACCAACGCCGGGTTCACCCACAAGCATTGGATTATTTTTGTTTCTGCGGGATAATATATGCAGAGTCCTGCGAATTTCTTCATCTCGCCCTATCACGGGGTCAAGCTTACCCTGCCTTGCCAGTTCTATCAGGTTCTTGGCATATTTGTTCAAAATATTAAACTGTGTCTCCTGAGTTTGAGAAGAAATAGTTGACCCCTTGCGCAAATCTTTTATTGCCGCAATCAGCCCTTTTTCGGTAAGACCCGCATCCTTTAAAAGTTTGGCTGTATTATCTGATCCTTTTAAGATGGAAAGCAACAGATGTTCAACACTTACAAACTCATCTCCAAATTCTTTCAGTAAAGATCCGGAACGGAGTATAATATTATTGGCATCCCTGCTGATAGATTGTGCGGGGTCCCCGGTTTGTAACTGGGGTAATTTGCTGATACTTTCATCTAGCTTACCCTCCACAAAATTCACATTCACATTGTTTTTCTTAAGTAAAAACTGAATAGGAGAATCATCATCGCCAAGTAATGCTTTCAGCAAATGCTCGCTTTCAATGTTAACATTTCTGCCATTGAAAGCAATCTGCTGGGCTTTTGCGATTGTTTCCTGTGCTTTAATGGTGAAATTATTTAGATTCATATTTTAAGTTTTCCTTTATCTGTTTTAAAATAACTTTAACCCCTTAATACAAATCACAATCCAAAGAACAAACACAGTAATTATGTCATATAAAGTTAAACCAATCTGCCTGTATTTCAGTTTATTGCTGAGTTCTATGTTATTCTTTCATGTATCCATAGCACAGTATAATTTTAATAGTGTTGATGAAATGCTGCAAAAAAACAACAAGGCCTTAAAGGGAAAAGTAGTGGCACTGGTGTGGAAAGATGGTAAAATTGTTTATAAAAAAGAAACCAATGAAGATTTTACGGCTAAAACCCAGGTGCCCATATTCGCCAGCGGGCAGTGGCTCACTGCTGCCCTTGCTATGAACTTCATTGATGAAGGAAAACTAACGCTAGATACTCGTGTTGCCAAACTTATTCCCATACTGGCAAAATATATGAAGGGATATATCACCCTGCTCACCTGCCTTACCCATACTACCGGCATCGAAGCAGAAAAAACAGGCGTAGGGAAATTACTTCCGAAAGCTAAATTTGAATCACTTGAGGATGAGATGAACTTTCTTGCCGCGAAAAGAGAAATTGTAAACAACCCCCAAAAAGAATTTCATTACAGCCATGTGGGGATGAATATAGCCGGCAGAATGATGGAAGTAGTAAGCAAAAAAACATTTGACCGGATTGTGCAGGAAAAAATACTCCGCCCGTTAAAAATGAGAAGCACAACATTCTTTAATTATGATAACCTCTACGTTAATCCTTCCACCGGAGCTCAGTCTACCGCCAACGACTATATGAACTTCCTGGTAATGCTTTTAAATAATGGAATGTTTGAAGGGAAAAAAATATTGAGTGAAAAGGCGGTAGCAGAAATGGGAAAAGCACAACTCACCGACCTGCCTGTAAAATATACTCCCTCAGGCACAGAAGGCTGGCATTATGGCTTCGGCGCCTGGTTGCCGGAGGAAGACGGTCAGGGGAATGGTACTGTAATTACCAGCCCCTCTCTTACCGGCACCTGGCCTTATATTGATAAAAAAAATAAATATGCGGCAATCCTGCTCGTGCAATCCGGGTCAGATGAAAGTGGTAATGAAATATTCAAACAATTTAAGGCTGCGGTAGACCAGGCACTTGGAGCGCAATAAAGTTTAGTTATTCATATGGTGTTTCTAATCCCAGATGTTTATATTGACTATTCATTCGATACACCAGCACATTCATAATTACTGAAGAAATGCAATCCAGGCTTTGCAATTATTTTTACTCCTCAAACTAATCCTGTTTGATAAATTCAAATGTTTCCGTTCTGTTAGCAAGTCCGTATACAACATTATAAATATACCTCGCCACTTTTTCAATACCCGGTACATTGATCAGATCTGCATCATCAGAAGGTTTATGGTACTGAGGATGCCCGCCGGTATGCAGGCCTACACAGGATATTCCTTTTTGATAAAATGAAACATGATCTGAACCACCCACAGAGCCTGCATGCACAACAAGGTTCAGTCCTGAACCTTCACCGGTTTTTTTCATAAAATCTACACCACCTGGAAAAGTACCAGCACCCCCCATAAACAATTGATCTTCTTTATTGAGGCGGCCAACCATATCCATATTCACCATTACTTTAATAGTACTGCCAGGCACCGGCAAATGATCAACAAAAAAACGGGAGCCGAGCAAACCTTCTTCCTCAGCAGAAAAAGCAATCACTATTACGCTTCTTTTCAGTTCTTTTTTGTTATGTGATAATTCGGCTGCGATTACTAATAGTGCAGCAGTACCAGAAGCATTATCATCTGCACCATTATGGATAGCTACCGTATCAGGTTGCAGGGAGCCTGTGCCATAGCCACCAAATCCAAGATGGTCGTAATGTGCGCCAAGTACAATATATTCATTATTCAATACAGGATCGCTCCCCCTGATTATACCGGCAATATTCTTTGCAACTACTTCTTCTTTTTCGATAGTTACCGATACCGTAAGGGGGATGACTGAAACTCCTGCATGGTTATCTGTTTTCTCAGGAAAAAGTACAGGTTTCAGCCTTTGCCATGCTGCCCGCGAAAGCTGGATAACCGGTACTGGCAAAGGTGTTTCTCTGCGTGGTCTTAACCTTACAAGTACGTCTTTGGAATCTAATGAATCAGGGTTTATCAATATAATACCTGCCGCTCCAAGTTCGAATGCTTTTTTTGAAATAGCATAATCCGAAAGACTGTCGGAAGGATCCGAATGATCCTTATTGCGCCAAAGCAATACCCAATTTGCCCTCAATGTTGAGTTACTCTCAAAAGTTTCTTGGTTTGAAACAGTGAAAAAAACATTGGCGTGCACAAACGCTGATCCCGAAAAAGGGAAAATACTATAATCATTATTCAGTAAAAAATCACCTGCGCCGGCTGCTTTTATAAAATTATCTGGTTCCGGGGCATCCAGCTTAACAACTACATTAAATAACTGTTCATAGTTGTGAAACAATGGCTCTATCTTAGCTTTTTTAAAAGCCCGCTGTATGTATCTCGCTGCAAGTTCATTTCCTTTAGAACCCGGAAAGCGCCCTTCCAAACGATCTGAAGCCAGGTAGTCAATATCTTTGATTATTGCCTTCCCCTGTATTACAGACTGACCATTTCCTGAAACGGCCAGCACAGAAGAGAGTAATATAATCAGCCAATACTTCATATCATATATTAAACTTAGTGCAAAATTGAATTAAAGATAATAAATGCAACCGCCCGAAACATTATAATTTCACGAACAGGAATATCTGCGTCCTTTCCCGGTTTTTTGGTTATCTGCCCCACATCCGATATTTTTGCTCTCCTCAAATCTTTTATACAGAATGGCAAATCGTGTAATACAATTTCGCGAAGCATTGCGTGAAGCGCTGAACGAAGAAATGCGACGTGATGAACGTGTTTTTTTGATGGGTGAAGAAGTAGCTGAATACAATGGCGCCTATAAAGTGAGCCAGGGTATGTTGGATGAATTTGGTCCGAAGCGAATAATAGACACTCCCATTTCAGAGCTGGGCTTTGCTGCTGTAGCCGTAGGTGCAGCTCAAAACGGGCTACGTCCCATTGTAGAGTTTATGACCTGGAATTTTGCAGCATTACCGCTCGATCAGATTCTCAATACTGCATCTAAAATGCTGGCTATGAGTGGCGGTCAGGTAGGATGCCCGATTGTTTTTCGGGGACCCAATGGTTCCGCTGGTCAACTTGGAGCACAACACTCCACTGCATTCGAAAGCATGTATGCCAATATCCCCGGTCTTAAAGTGATTTCGGTGTCAAACCCCTATGATGCAAAGGGATTGCTGAAAAGCGCCATCCGCGATGATGACCCGGTTATTTTTATGGAAAGTGAAGTGATGTATGGCGATAAAGGTGAAGTTCCGGAGGAAGAATATCTTATCCCGATTGGTAAGGCTGATATAAAAAGGGCAGGTAGTGATGTAACCATTGTTTCATTCAATAAAATAATGAAAGTAGCTCTAGGAGCTGCAGAAGAGCTGGCAAAAGAAGGCATAAGTGCCGAGGTAATTGACCTTCGCACTATACGTCCCCTTGACTGGCATACGATTTTTGAATCAGTAAAGAAAACCAATCGTCTTGTTATTGTAGAAGAGCAATGGCCTTTTGCTTCCGTGTCTTCAGAAATAGCCTATCGTATCCAGAAAGAAGCATTTGACTATCTCGATGCTCCTGTACGCCGGATTACCAGTGCCGATGCGCCGATGCATTATGCGCCTAACCTCGTTGCCGCATACCTTCCTGATGTACCCCGGACGGTTAAAATCGTGAAAGAAACAATGTATATAAATAAGTAAATTTCTCTTGAATATTTATTATTGTTTTTAAGCCAATAGAAACTCCTATATAATTTTTCATTCATCCATTGTGTTAGAAAAATTAAATTAACTTCTGTCCTGAAGTAAATCAACTTCAGGATTTTTTTTGAATACCTTTATTAATATATTATGAGATATTGTTCCTTCATTATATCATTAATAATATCGCTCACCGGTTTAGCTCAACAACAGACCACTTTCGATACTGATAGCGCCACTGCTTTGTCCGAAATTATCATTAAGGGTTATGAATCAGACCGAAAGTTGCTGGAATCACCCGTATCAGCAGGAGTAGTTAGTGCTTCAGATTTGCAAAGGTTTTCTACGGTGTCTATGTTGCCTGCGGTCAATCTGGTTCCTGGTGTGAGAATGGAAGAGCGATCGCCTGGTAGTTTCCGGCTAAGTGTAAGAGGAAGCCTTCTTCGTTCACCCTTTGGTGTTAGGAATATTAAAGTGTACTGGAACGATATCCCCTTTACAGATGCAGGAGGTAATACTTATTTCAACTTAGTTGATCCAAATAGTATTAGACAAATTGAAATATTAAAAGGACCCGGCAGCAGTATTTATGGGGCAAATACAGGGGGTGTGGTAATCTTACAAAGCGATGCACCTATGCTTACTGCTAATAAGGAATCCCAATTGCAGCAGTTTAAAGCAGGTATTTCCGGAGGATCTTATGGGTTATTTGCAGAAAATGTACAATGGAGATACGCCGGCAACCGCTTTACTTCCTCCATTACCCAAAGCCATTTGCAATCGGATGGGTACCGGCAGAATAGCCGAATGAGAAGGGATGTATTGCAGTGGAACGGCTCGGCCGCACTATCTGAAAAGGACAGGCTCAATTGGGTGGTGCTCTATGCTGATATGTTTTATCAGACACCCGGCGGGCTTACCCTTCAGCAAATGACTGCAGATCCAAGACAAGCAAGGCCGTCAACCCCGGTACAGCCTGGGGCCATAGCGCAAAAAGCTGCTATATACAATAAAACCCCTTTTGTGGGGTTAAGCAACAGCTTTGATTTTGATAAGCACTGGAGTAATGTCACTTCGGCAATGATTTCTTATACCGATTTTACCAACCCATTTTTAACCAATTATGAAAAACGGAAAGAAACCAACCTGGGGTTGAGAACAAAGTTTGTTTACCACAATAATTTTGGAAAAAATGACCTGCGTGTCATCGCAGGGCTCGAGTGGCAGCACAATTTTTCGGCCATCAACAATTATGGCAATAAAGGTGGCGTGCCGGATACCGTTCAATACAAGGACAAGTTATGGGCAAGACAGGTATTTCCCTTTTTGCAGGCAGAATGGGGTATTGGAAAAAAAATCCTATTGCAGGCAGGGGCAAGCACCAATGCTTATGTATATCATTACCAGCGGCTCACCGGGACTGATCCTGATAAATATCGAAACCGTTTGCACAACCAGGTACTCCCGCGCATTGCACTATTATATCGCGTAACCGGTGAAATATCTTTTCACAGTTCCGTTAACAAAGGATTTTCGCCACCATCTATTGCCGAAATACGCCCATCAGGGGGAATCATCAACAACCAGCTTCAGCCTGAATTTGGATGGAATTATGAGGCTGGATTCAGAGGGGGGCTATTAAAACAAAGACTACAATTTGATATTACAGGATACCTTTTCAAGCTGCAGGATGCCATTGTACGAAGAACACAGAACGATATCGAACATTTTATAAATGCGGGTGGTACAGATCAAAAGGGACTTGAAATATATCTGGACTATACCGTAATAAGAAACAGTAAAAGATTTCTCAATGCTTTTAAATTATGGGCCAGCCTTACCCAGAATGATTTTAGTTTTTCCAGCTATATAATGGGAGACAAAAACTATTCAGGAAATGATTTGACTGGGGTCGCCAAAAATATTACTTCATTCGGGTTTGATCTTATTACCACACCCGGTTTATATCTGAGAACAGGCTTCACCTATACATCAGCACTACCCTTAAATGATGCCAATACTGCTTTTACTGATCCTTACAGGATACTGCAGGGAAAAATAGGATGGCAAAAAAAATTCAATGCACTGTCTGTGGACATATATGCCGGAATAGACAATACATTGAATCAGTTATATAGCCTGGGTAATGATCTTAATGCCTTTGGGAGCAGGTTTTATAACCCTGCAGCCGGGCGCAATTATACCGGGGGTATATTAGTAAGTTTCTAAATTAAAATGTTGATGCCAGAGAAGAAACACCTATGGCGAAAAGATAACACAGCCCCATACAAAAAGCTGCTAATAAACTAAGTTTTGTTACTAATTTCCAGGTAGGAATTTCAATGTGCTGGGTAGCTCTTAATGCTTGAGTTTTCATGGAATTAATTTTTAGTATTTACAAGGATATAAAGAGAATAACGCAAAAATATACTACCAGATTATAATACGCAATGCTTTTAGGACAAAATATTTTGGAAATCATTCATTTTAGCATTTGCTAATGCGGGAAAAGGTTGCAGGTTTTGGGTTACGGGTTGCAGGTTATTACTTATCACATTTCGCTCCATTCTTTCACTTTTCACTACCCCCCATTTCACAACATTAACTGTACTATTTAGACTTCACAATTGCCTGCTGGCTGATCATATTATTCACCACATTTACCGTTTCACTCAAATAAATATCGTCCTTAAGGTTATTAAGCCACTGTGTTTGTCGGTCCTTTTTAGCCTGGTCTGAATCATAGCGGGTAACATCTTCCGGCAACAACTCCACCGGGTTGGGTTTCTGCGTCTTGGTAAGTTTGTCCATTTCTTTTACCAGGTTTTTTATCTCCTTTTGCTCTTCCATGTATTTTTTAAGGTTAAGTGTATATACCCTGTCGTTCAGTTCGGCAAGCTTATCGGCAATTCTCTTTATAGAGGAGAATACATTATCGTTTTTAACCCTTTCCACTTCAGCTTTTTTAATAACGTCTAAATCGGCGCCTGGTTCCCAGGTAGTATATTTAGCTTTAGCTATTTCATCCCATTTCAGGGCATCAGGATTATCTTTCTCCCTGAATTTAAAATTTTCAAATTGATCGGGCAACACAATATCTGATGCTACACCCCTTAACTGTGTTGAACCGCCATTAATCCTATAGAATTTTTGAAGTGTTAATTTTATAGTGCCGAAATTTGACGCACCATCGTCACCTGCAGCAGCAAATAATCCACCGCGACTTCCACCATCAAGCCCGATATTTCGTTGCACTGTACCCTTCCCATAGGTGGAGGTGCTGCCTATAATGAGCCCCCGGTTGTAGTCCTGTATAGCTGCGGCAAAGATTTCCGAAGCTGAGGCACTAAACTCATTCACCATTACCGCAAGCGGACCGTCATACAATATACCCTTATCCTTATCACGAAGTACAGAGGGATTGCCTTCACGGTCTTTAACCTGTACAATTGGTCCTTCGTCAATAAACAACCCAACCATTTGGATAACATCGTATAAAGAACCACCTCCGTTGTTTCGAAGGTCCATGATTATACCATCTACCTTTTCTGTTTTCAGTTTTTTAATTTCTTTCGCAACATCTTCAGCGCATTTTGCACCATTCGGTCTTTCCCAGTCAGCATAAAATTCCGGTAAAAAGATATATCCAATTTTACGGCTGCCCTCATTGACAATGGCGCTTCTTGCAAAAGTCTCATCTATCACGATTTCATCCCTTATCAATGATACCATTTTAGTAGTACCGTCTGTTTTTCTTAAAGTAAGCTTTACTTCAGTACCTTTTTTACCACGAATAATTTTTACTGCGTCTTCTACATCAAAGCCTGCCATGTCCTGCGGTTCTTCATTACCCTGCCCCACTTTGGCTATTATATCTCCAATTTGCACTTGCCCCGATTTCCAGGCAGGGCTACCGGTTACCAATGTTACTATTTTAATATTGCCATCCTCCTGGCGTAAAGAAGCACCAATACCATAAAATCTTCCGCTCATTTGCTCATCGAAAGATCTTTTCTCCACCGGCGGAAAGAAGGTAGTGTGTGGATCCATACATGAAGTGATGGTATTGACAAAGTCGTTGAACCTGTCTTCTTCAGTAAATTTGTTTTTTAATCTTTCTGCTATACGGTTGGTTGACTGTAATACCTTTTCTCTGGCTTCTTTTTCCAAACTTGCATCTGATCTTACCTTTTCTTTAGGCAACTTTTCATTTGCCGATATGAGGTCGGCATAGCGCATAAGCACCTGGTATTTGAGCCGCTTCCGCCACAATTCTTTTCTTTCTATATCATCGGCTGGATAGTTCAGTTTGTCTTTATCATCAACAAAAGTCTCGTTTGTAGTAAAATCAAAAGGTTTATCAAGTAACTCCTGGTATGCAGACAAATATTCTTTCAGTCTTTGTCCATACAAACTGTTGATAGCTTGAAAAGACTGTAGCGGGGCGCCGTGTATTTCGTCATCAATTTTGTCTTTATATTGCTTCAATTGCTCAATATCTGATTTCAGGAATAATTGTTTTTCAGGATCTATTGCTTCCAGATATTTGGTAAAGACTTCTTCAGAGAAAGTATCATCTATTTTTTTGGGGCTATAGTGTCCCTGTTCAAGCATTATACCTACCTGTTTCAAAATTCTTTCGTACTTAGTGGGCGGGTTTCCCAATCCTGTAGTTTGAAAGGCGGCAAAAATTCCAATAGCAAGAATGACCAGTAGTACTGGTAAGGTTTTTTTGTTAAACATAAATTTCAGCACTTTTTGCATCTCCAAAAATAACGGAAATAATACTTTAATGTTGCTAAATTGCAAAATCAGTTAGCTAAGTATTTGCAAAATATATATCAGAGGTAATAACCTGATTTAAACGTATTGATTCGCCTGAGCGGGAAAATAAAAAAGCGGATTACTCCGCTTTTGTTTACCGGGTGGCTAACCGGGTTCGAACCGGCGACCCTCAGAACCACAATCTGATGCTCTAACCAACTGAGCTACAGCCACCATTACAAGGGTGCAAAAGTAAAAGAAAAAAACATGCGCTCAAAATTTCAGAGAGAAATTTAAAAGTATCGGGGTTCAGCTATCAGCCTCAACCTGATACCTGATACCTGGTACCTGGTACCTGATAGCTGATAGATTATACCACTCATAAAGCTTTTAACCTTCATTAACCTAATCTCAATATAATTTCGCACTTCTTTTAATAATAAATGTTGACAGTATAAAACACCAGCATTTTAGTAAAAAACAAACAATGAGAACATTTTTATTCACAGTATTGGCGCTATTGACAGGATTATTTTTAAATGCACAAAACCGTATGCCCGGGAGACAAGGCGGTCAAGGGCAAATGAATGTGGCCCGGTTCTATGGGAGAGTAATAGATGCTTCTAACAACAAAGGCATAGATGCGGCTTCTATACAACTGATGCAATCAAAGTTTGATTCGGCTTCCGGAAAACAAAAAAATACTGTAATTGCCGTTCAGCTTACTACAAACGGTAATTTCAGCATTGAAAACCTTTCACCTGCAGGGAAATACCAACTTCTCATTACAGCAATTGGATATAGTCCTATAGAAAAAGCTGTACAGTTTGATATAAAACGCGGGGGGAACCCATCAGAAATGATGGGTAATCTTGATAAGGATTTAGGAAATATCAAAATGCAAATAGATGCCCAGCAATTGAGTGAGATAAAAGTTGTAGCATCAAAACCTATGTTTCAGATGGGTGTGGACAGAAAGATTTTTAATGTAGATAAGAATATTGTTACCACCGGGCAAACTGCTACAGAAATCATGAAAAATGTACCGGGTGTAAATGTTGACATTGACGGGAATGTAACCCTCAGAAATGCTGCCCCCACCATATTTGTAGACGGACGTCCAACTACAATGACGTTGGATCAGATACCTGCTGATGCTATTGAGAGTGTGGAAATAATTACAAATCCCTCAGCTAAATTTGATGCATCCGGCGGAACAGCGGGTATATTGAATGTAATACTCAAGAAAAACAGGAAAGCGGGATACAATGGAAATTTAAGAGCAGGAATTGACTCCAGAGGTAAATTGAACCTGGGTGGAGATATAAACATCAAACAGGGTAAAGTGAACTTCTTTGCCAGCTTATTTTTTAATCAACGTAAGGGTAAAAGTATTGGCACTACTTACAGAGAGAACAGGTATGCTGATAAAAATCAAAACACCATACTCAACCAGGAAAGTAATACCATAAACCCCGGACAATTTGTCTTCGGCAGGTTTGGTTTCGATTACCTGATGGACAACCGCAATACTTTAACCCTTTCTATGGCTTTACCCGATGGAAGTTTCAACAGCAGCCAGGAAGACAAAATTCAGATTGATACACTATTAACCCCTATAAAATCTCAATATGCTATAAGGAATACAGATAGCAGGCGCAGCTTTCATGCTATAGAACCTGCAGTTGGTTTTAAACATCTTTTCCCAAAACAAGGTCGCGAACTTACTGCAGATATGAGTTTTAATGCCAGCAGGAACTCCGGTGATGCTGATTACATTACAAAGTATTTTTACAATAGTGATTACTCTGACACATTAGGAAATCCTGCTCTTCAGAGACTATTAGGATCAGGCAAATCCAGAAACTGGGTTATCCAGTCTGATTATACTACTCCTGTAGGAAAAGGAAAATTTGAAACTGGTGTTCGTGCTGCTATCAGAAACACAAAGAGTATTTCAGAGAACTCCGCATACAGTTACGAACTTAACAAATATATAGTGATTCCTTCGGCGAGTTCTAATTATAAATACAATGACCAGGTTTATGCAGCTTATGCTACTTACTCCAATAAAATTGGAGATGGTCTTTCATACCAGGCAGGCCTCCGTGTAGAAAGTTCCAACTACACCGGTTCATTGCTGAGTACAAACCAGGAATTTTCTAACAAATACCCGCTCCAGTTTTTTCCAAGTCTTTTTATCACTAAAAGTTTCAAACCCGGACAGGATCTTCAATTAAATTACAGCAGACGAATCAACCGTCCCAACTTTTGGCAGTTGATTCCCTTCTATGATGTATCTGACCTTTTGAATATCAGTGTGGGCAACCCCGGACTTAAACCTGAGTTTACTAACTCTTTTGAATTAAATTATACTCAATCTCTTGGCGGAGGTCACAGCCTCCTGACTTCTGTATATTTTAAACAAACCAACAATCTTATTACCCAGTACCAAAGCAGACAATATGATGTACCATTGCCTGACGGCAAACTTGATTCAGCTATTGTTACGTCTTATATAAATGCAAATTCAAGCAGATCGTATGGTTTGGAGTTAACTTCAAAAAATCCACTGGCTAACTGGGTAGATGTAACTACAAACCTTAATTTCTATAATGCCCGTATTGATAACAGCGGACTTGATTCTTCACTCGGTGTAAATAACAAGTGGGCATTCTTTGGTAAAATGAATTTCAATTTCAAACTGCCTTCAAATTTTACCATTCAGCTATCCGGAGATTACCAGTCAAGGACACTAGTACCTCAGGGCGGTGGCGGTGGAAGACGTGGTTTTTTTGGAGGACCTACCGGTGCCGCACAGGGATATATCAATCCCAACTATGGTGTTGATATTGCTTTGAGAAAGGAATTCATGAAAGATAAACGAATTGCTGTAACGTTAAGTGTAAACGATATTTTGAAAACAAGAAAGTATGATGCGCACTCAGAGAACAGTGTATTTATACAGGATATTACTCGCAGGCGCGACTGGCAGATAGTTAGACTGAACCTCTCTTATAGATTCGGGAAATTTGACGTTTCACTTTTTAAAAGAAAAAATAACAAAACCGGCACCGACTCCGGAGATGATATGAATATGTAAACAAATTATCCCTGATAAACCAATTATAAAGAGGACCATTGAAATAATTTAAATTCAATGGTCTTTTTCTTATTCATGTACAAACGAATAAATTAATCTCCGTTTTCCTTCCCTTCTCTCATTCTTACAAAAGAGAAAAGATCAAATCTCTCTTCATCTGCCCCTCCTTCTGCCCGTCGCGTAAGACGAAGCATGCGCTGAACTTTGTTCTCATCTACAGGAATCACCATTTTACCTCCTGGTTTCAACTGCTCTATAAGTTTTGGCGGAACATATTCGGCAGCGGCGGTAATAATAATTTTATCAAACGGGGCAAATGTGGGCAATCCTTCAAATCCATCGCCGTAGAAAAATTTTATGGAAGGAAATTTTCTGAGGTATTCAAAACTCTTATTGTTGTCAAACAATGTTTTCTGTCTTTCGATAGTAAATACAAGTGCGCCAAGCTGCGCAAGGATACATGCCTGGTATGCACTCCCCGTTCCAATTTCCAACACTTTTTCAAATGGCTTTACGTCAAGCAACTGGGTTTGATACGCTACAGTATATGGCTGAGAAATTGTTTGATCTTTGGCAATTGGAAATGCCCTGTCTTCATAAGCAATACGATCTAAAGCAAGATCCATAAAAAAATGCCGGGGGGTATTATTCATTGCCTCAAGTACTTTTTCATCTGTTATGCCTTTGGCACGCAATGAATTTATTAATTGTCTTCGAAGCCCTTTGTGGCGATATTCATCTACATACTTTCTCATAAGATGCTGCAAGATAAAAAAATGCAGCATTAAAATAAAGGAGTGGTAAAATCAGGGGGAATACCCCAGGCTTCAACCAACTTATCAACCAAAAACTATCTGTACTTAAAACGGTAGGTTCCGTATATGTCAGCATTGTTGCTTATAGTTGTTGCTATAACTTTGCCATCTTCATCAAAAGTATTTTCAAAATTAAAAATTTCAATATTTGGATATTGATACCCACTGGGGATAGAACGAATTTCTCTAAGAGGCCCGTAATGGTGCATATACACATCCAGGTCCATTCCTGCTTTAGAAAGTGTTATGTACAACGGATAGAAAAAAAGGCTGGTATGTTCGTCATAGTTAAGGATTGCCTCCAGGTAATGCCAGTCTTTACCTCCGAGTATCTTAAACAGGCTGTCAAGCCCTTTACCGGTATCATTATATGCATAATCCATTCCATAATACGAATCGGACCAGCGGGCTTGCAGTACACCCGAATTATTATAGCTAAAATCAAACGAAGGAAAGAATACAGAGCTATCGCCAAGTGTGAACAATCCTGCAGAAGTATGTATCAGTTCATCTGAACGATAAGAAAACTGCATCTTTACCGGGACACCGGAAAAATAATTGCCATAATCAACATGCATCAATTTATATTCTGCTGAATCCTGAAATGAAACATAAAAAGTGTCGGTTATAATATTTCCGGGAACTTGTTCATCATCATGCGATAGCACAATCCCGGATATTTGGTTACCATCACGTACAATTGAAATATTGTTAACCGCTTTACCTACTTCGTTATAAAAAATATTTCCGGTAAGAAAGCCTTTACTATTAAATGTATAAGTAGCATAAATTCTGTCATATGGGTTTTCTGTTAGAGTATCATCAAAATAGACACTCACTTTCCCGGGCATTTTAGAATAATCGAAACTGATACTGGTACTTTGCATATCCGGAGCAAGAAAAGTAAAAGCTGAAGGAGGGGCTCCGTAAACAGAACCTCCCGGGGGATTCGTATTCCCACCATCATTATCCTGTTTATTGCAGGAGGCAAGGAACTGGATGCTTAACAAGGAAATTGTAGTAGCAACAATGAGTTTCATAATTAGATATGGAAGGTTATATAAAACTAAACAACTATGTGAAAGCCTTGCTTAAAACTCAGCAAATATCGTTCCTTTTAAGCAAGTTGTATGTCTATTAATCGAAAAGATTTCATATCACTTTTATTGCATGTTTAAGTTATGAATAGATATATGATAGTAAAAGAATAGCAGGTCGAATTATTCTGCATACTAATCTGTCAACTATTTTTTTCTAAAAAACAATCTTATCGGTACCCCCTTAAAATTAAAGTTTGCCCGTAATTGGTTCTCGAGGTAATTCCTGTAGGGTTGTTTTATATCATCAGGATAATTGCAGAAAAAAGCAAAGCTTGGAACTACAGTTGGTAATTGAGTGATGTATTTAATCTTTATCGCATTTCCCCGAACCACAGGCGGGTGATAGGATTCAACAGCTTTGAGCATAACATTATTTAAGGAAGAAGTAGGTATTTTCCTCTGCCGGCTTTCATATACCTGCAATGCTGATTCAATCACTTTAAAAATACGCAGCTTATCTTTTACTGAAATAAACAGAATCGGTACATCTGAAAAAGGAGCCAATCTGCTTTTTAATTCTTTTTCATAATCCCGTGCAGTATTGGTTTCTTTTTCTACCAAATCCCATTTATTTACCAGTAGTACTATACCCTTTCCTTTACGGGCAGCCAGAGAAAATATATTAAGATCCTGGGCAGTAATTCCTTTGGAGGCATCAAGCAGCAACATACATACGTCTGCTTCGTCCATAGCCTTGATCGCTCTGATTACTGCATAAAATTCCAGGTCTTCCTCTACTTTCTTTTTACGACGAATACCAGCCGTATCAATTAAAATAAATTCCTTCTGAAAAAGATTATAATGTGTATGGATGGTGTCTCTGGTAGTACCTGCTATTTCACTTACAATAGTTCTGTCTTCTCCTATCAATGCGTTCAACAGTGACGATTTCCCCACATTGGGCTGACCAATGATTGCAAACCTTGGCAGGGTCTGTTTCTCCGATTCTTCATCAGACGAATCCGGGATGAGAGAAGTAAGATCATCAAGCAGCTCGCCCGTACCACTACCGCTTATACTCGATAAGAAATGAATATGCTCAAAGCCCATACTATAAAACTCGGTGGCATCAAGCATCCGATCGGAATTATCAACTTTATTTACAACAAGAAATAATGGCTTTTGTGCATCGCGGAGCATATCAGCTACAGCTTCATCCATTGCTGTAATGCCGGTTTCTGCATCGCACATAAAAATAATGGCATTGGCTTCATTTACTGCAATGCTCACCTGTTTACGTATCTCTTTTTCAAAAATATCATCACTTCCTGCAACAAAACCCCCTGTATCAATAAGATTAAATCTTTTTCCATTCCACTCCGCCTCCCCATATTGCCTGTCGCGAGTTACGCCACTGATATTATCAACGATTGCTTTTCGTTCTTCCAGCATACGGTTGAAAAATGTACTTTTTCCAACATTTGGTCTTCCTACAATTGCTACTGTAAAACTCATATCTCTAATACCCATATTCTTTTAAATGAACATCATTGTCCCGCCATTTAGGGCGCACTTTTACAAACAGTTCTAAAAAAATTTTACTGTTTAAAAATTTTTCAATTTCCTGCCTTGCGGTCATACCAATCTGCTTAATCATTTTGCCCTTCCCTCCTACTATAATCGCTTTTTGTGATTCACGGTGTACAATAATATCTGCCGATATTTTTATCAGTCCGGTTTTTTCCTTAAACTCATTCACCGACACAGTAGTATGATAAGGTATTTCATCCTCAAACAACTCAAATATTTTTTCCCTGATGATTTCCCCTACGAAAAACTTAACCGGAAGATCAGTCAGATCATCTTCATCATAAAATGGTTCACCTTCCGGCAACAGCTCAAGTATATTTTCCAGCAACAAATCAATATTTTGATTACGCAGGGCTGAAATTGCTATTACCTTCCTTACATAAGGTTTTGTTTTAAAAAAATCAATTAAGGATTCTATATTTCCTTTCCCGACAGTGTCCATTTTATTCAGCACCATAATAGCGGGCACTTTCAATTGTAAAGCTGCAAATATTTTATCTGCTTCTGCCGCATCATCTTTTGCATCCACGAGTAACAAAGCGATGTCTGCATCTTCAAGTCCGCTCTTTACAGCCTGCATCATTTTTTCGTGCAGCTTATATTTGGGTTCTATTATTCCTGGCGTATCAGAAAAAATAACCTGGTAGTTTTCGCTGTTAAGAAACCCTTTAATACGATGCCGTGTAGTTTGTACTTTTGGAGAAACAATCGCGAGTTTCTCACCTATCAATGCATTCAGCAAAGTACTTTTCCCTGCATTAGGCCTGCCAAAAATATTTACAAATCCAACTTTCATAACAGTAACCTGCTGCAAAATTTTTTGCAAAGGTAATTGAAACAAAATTTGTTTGGATGATAAAATGCATACGCTTACCTTTGCGCCTTCGTATTGCGAGGTAGAGCACTCACATAGTTGCGGGATCGGGCTCATATCCGCCGCGGCGGACGGAAGTTCGATCATTCATATTGATAACGTAGTTCTTTTTAAAATAATTTGAATTTATATCGCGAGGTAGAGCA
>JAFDXG010000089.1 GCA_018268105.1 Bacteroidota bacterium
CCATGGTTGGAAATAATAATTCCATCAAGCCCAAGTCGAATGGCTTTTTCAGCATCTTCGCTGCATGCCACACCTTTTAATACCAGTTTCCCTTTCCACATATCCCTGATTGGTTTTATCCTTTCTTCATTTAATCGGCCATTGAAAGTCTTATTCATAAAAAGCCCGAGGTGATGCATGTTCATTCCCGAGGGCATATAGGGTTTCAATATCTTGAAAGACGGCTGCCCGTGTATTAGCGTGCGCATCGCCCATTCAGGGCGTCCCATAATCTGAAGTATATTATGGAGTGTCATTCGCGGAGGCATTGCTAACCCATTTTTGATTTCTTTGTTGCGGTAACCAAAGGTGGGTACATCAGCTAAAATGACCAGCACCGGACAACCGGCTGCTGCAGCACGCTGAATGATTTTATCGCGTAAATCGTTTTCTGCCGGATGGTATAACTGAAACCAGGCACGGCCTTCTGTGATCTCACTTATTTCTTCAATGGAAGCGGTGCTGACCGTACTCAGCATAAATGGTATATTATAATCAAATGCTGCCTTTGCGAGGATAGCCGGGGAATTAGGCCAGATTAAACCTTGCAGCCCCACTGGTGCAATACCAAAAGGTGCATCGTACACATGACCAAATAATTCTGTTTTAAGATCAGAACCGGAATGAGCGGCAAGGTATTGTGGTATCAGTTCCACTGCCCTGATTTCGTCAGTATTTTTTCTCAAATTTATTTCTTCATTACAGCCACCATCAAGATAATCGAAGGCAAATCCGGGAATTTTTTGTCTTGCTTTTTTTCTAAGATCTTCAACAGAAGGAAACCGGGGATCGTACTGGATGTCCATGTGTAGATTGTTTAAAATGTCATAAACAAAAATAAGGAGTAAAAAGTTCCTCAGGATATAAAACTTTATGTAAAACAACTAAGTATAAAAAACATATAAGCGCTGTGTTTGTATTAAGGTCATTACCCCAATTTAATAGCGATGACCTATCCTGAATAATAGTATCTTTAATAAATTTTACATATACCTGCAGCTCTCATTCCCTTGTAAGGATTTAATTTTGCTTATAGTCAATAGTAAAAGAGCTTAGACAAATTTATATAGATGAACGTTTTGCAAACCACCGGCATTTTACAGAATCTCCAACATACACTTCAGCGAATAGATAATGCCTGCAGGGCGACAAACAGAAACCCTTCTGAAGTGAGGCTTCTCCTTGCTACCAAGACTGTTTCGGCGGAGCGTATTAAGATTGCGCTTGAAGCAGGCCAAATATTGATAGCCGAAAATAAAGTGCAGGAAATTAAAGAAAAATATGATGAATTAAAGAATACTCCGCATGAGAGCCATTTTATTGGTCATCTGCAAACTAATAAGATCAAGGAAATTTTGCGCTACGATATTCATTGTATCGAAACGGTTGACCGCTTGTCCCTTGCCGAAAAGCTTCATCATCGTCTTAGTTTTGAAAATAAAAAAATGGATGTTTTTATCCAGGTGAATACTTCAGGTGAAGAAAGTAAATTTGGCGTTGACCCTAAAGATGCTGTTGATTTGGTGAAAGCAGTGGCACAATTTGACAGGATCCATATCAAAGGATTGATGACAATCGGACTATTCAGTGCTGAAACCGAAAAAGTGCGAAACTGTTATAGGTTGCTGAGACAGTTGCGGGATGAAATAAAAGCGCTGAATATTCCAGGTGTTGATATGAAAGAACTTTCCATGGGCATGAGCGGTGATTTGGAAACAGCAATAGAAGAAGGAGCTACCATTGTACGTGTAGGCACTGCTGTTTTTGGAAAAAGAATATACCCCGACAGTTATTATTGGAATGAAAGCAGCCATGCTTAATTACGAAATATTTTTTATGATTAAGAACGTTAATAAGGTTTTTTTCTCAGTCATCATATTTTTTTTGATATCGGTTACCACTCACGGGCAAAAAGTAAATGAACCCAAAGGGAATGCAGAATGGATAAAAGATTATCCGCCTTTTCGTATTGCAGGAAATTTGTATTATGTCGGCACTTACGATCTGGCCTGTTATTTTATTGCTACACCAGATGGCAATATCCTTATTAACACCGGACTGGCTTCATCGGCTGTGCAAATAAAGCACAACATTGAAAAACTCGGATTTAAATTTTCCGATATCAAAATATTATTGACTACCCAGGCACATTACGACCATTTAGGTGCAATGGCCGCTATAAAAGAACAGACCGGAGCAAAGTTTATGATAGATGCCGCCGATGCTGATGTTGCGAATACAGGCGGAAGTTCAGATTATGAGATGGGTAAATATGGTTTAACTTTCAAACCTATATATGCCAATAAATTATTGCACAACAATGACACCATATCGTTGGGTGGCACTTCACTTGTTTTCCTTCATCATCCGGGTCACACGAAAGGTTCATGTAGTTTTTTGTTTAAAGTGAAAGATGAGCAACGGTCGTATACAGTTCTTATTGCCAATTTACCTTCAATCATTACTGATAGACGTTTTGCCGAGGTTAGAGAATATCCGGATATTGCTAATGATTACGCCTATACCCTGAAGGCAATGAAGCAGATTCATTTTGATCTTTGGCTTGCCGCTCATGCCAGCCAGTTTCATTTACATGAAAAATACAAGCCAGGTGATACCTATAATCCCCTGGCTTTTGCAGATCGGGAAGGTTATGATGATGCATTAAATGATCTGCAAATAAAATATGAAGTAAAAATAAAGAATGAAAAGAAATGATTTCTTCAGTGTACACCCCGACTATTCGTAATATCAATTTATTTTTTTCTGACACTTTCATTATTGTGGACATTGAAAAAGCAAGATTTAAATTTTATACAACTGGTATCTTTCAAGCTCCGCTCTGCCAGGTTTCGTAACCTTGCTTTGTACTTGTCCAGACCTGGTGCCATGTTGTTACTTATCTTAATTTCTTAAACTGGTATTACATTAATAGTATGTTTATTATTATAACGAAAAAGTAATGCCTGTGCAGGAGACCAGCTATCTCACAATGTCAGTATTACAGACCTGAGAGTAATGTTCGTCGTTATATGGGATTATGCTTTTTACAGGCCTGTGATTGGCCAATAAATTTTAAACGTACATGAAATTTTTCATTCATAAAGTTCACGATGGCTGAATGAAAAATTTATTAGAATTCCTCTTGGCTAAAAAACAATAATAAATATCCAAGAGAAATTTAACGAAACTTGTTCGCCTCATCCCCACCAACTTTTAACTAAACTTCAGCTTTACTTATGAGGAAGACGTGGCGGCGAAGAAATATAGTATTTGTCAAAATTAGCTGAGTATAATATGTAAGTAAAAAATGATATAAAAAAACCCTGCGTTGAAGCAGGGTCATTGTGCCCGGGACTGGATTCGAACCAGCACACCTCGCGGCGCTGCCACCTGAAGACAGTGCGTCTACCAATTTCGCCACCCGGGCAATTATTTGTGTCCTTGAACAGGGGTGCAAATATAAAGCGGAATAATTATTTCTGGTGTAAATTTTTACCGGATTTCCCGGCAGTTAGCAAAACACCGGCAACTACCAATGCAGTACCACCCCATTGTGCCCAAAAAAGTGGTTCATCCAATATAAAATGTGCCTGCAGGATGGTTGATACCGGACCTATAGAAGAAATAATAGCCACATTATTGGATCCAATCTGTTTCATACCGGCTGCAATCATAAAAGTAGGCAACACTGTAGCTACTAAGGCCAGGTAAATGCCGTACCATATATGAGAGCCTGAAATATCAATAGCCGAAATTTTTTCTGAAAGTAGGAAGTGTAAGAATATACCCACTGTTGCAGCCAGCATGGCATAGGCAGTAAAGCGTGAAGCACCAACCTGTGGTATCAGCTTACCGCTGCCAACAAGATAAACTGCAAAAGTAACAGAGCATAAAAATATCAAAATGCTGCCCCATAAAAAATTGGGGTTATTGACATCTACTCTTAGTTCGCCCCAGAACGCCCATGCAATACCGGCATAAGTGAGCAGTAATGCAATCTTTTGTATCTGTGTTATGTGTTGCTTAAAAATGAGAGCATTGATTAATACTGCAAAAGAAGGGTAAAGAAAAAGTATGAGTCGTTCCAAACCGGCACTGATATATTGTAATCCTAAAAAATCGAAAAGGCTGCTGAGATAATATCCGAATAGACCCAATATTATGATGGAGGTCCATTGCTTTGAAGTTATTGGCGCTGCATCTTTTTTGTTGCTCGCAATGTATGCTGCAACAATATAAAAAGGCAGGGAAAAAAACATGCGCAATGCCAGCAGGGTAAGCCCGTTCATTTCAGTGTGCCTGAATGCCAGCTTGACTGCAATGGCTTTGGTAGAAAACAAAATGGAGCCTGCAAAAGTGAGTATAAAACCAAGTAGGGTTACCTTTAAAACTTTTTCTTGTTCCATATAAAAAAAGCCCTGATGATTATTAACGATCAGGGCTGTAGATAAAAAATTTATTACCCTATACGCTTACATTAAAATCTCTCAGCGCATCATTCAAACTCGTTTTGAGATCGGTGCTGGCTTTACGCTGTCCGATGATCAGGGCACAGCTTACTCCGAATTCTCCTGCCGGAAATTTTTTATTATAGGTACCGGGTATGACTACACTACGCGAGGGTATTCGTCCCCTATATTCCACCGGCTCAGATCCACTCACATCAATAATCTTGGTGCTTTTTGTAAGTACTACATTAGCGCCTAATACAGCTTCCTTTTCTACAATCACCCCTTCTACCACTATACAACGGCTGCCGATGAAGCAGCCATCTTCCACAATTACAGGACTTGCCTGCAACGGCTCTAATACACCACCAATTCCTACACCGCCACTGAGATGTACATTTTTTCCTATCTGTGCGCAACTTCCTACGGTTGCCCAGGTATCTACCATTGTCCCTTCATCCACATAAGCGCCAATATTTACATAGCTGGGCATCAGCACTACATTCTTAGAAATATAGGCGCCATATCTTGCTACGGCATGTGGTACTACTCTGATACCAAGATCTTTGTACCCGCTTTTCAACACCATTTTATCGTTAAACTCCAGCGGGCCTGCAGTCCAGGTTTGCATGGTTTGAATACCAAAATATAGCAGGATGGCCTGCTTTACCCATTCATTTACTACCCATCCGTTTTCTGAAGGTGATGCAGTGCGGAGTCGGCCTTTGTCAATATCTTCAATCACCGACTTTACAGCTTCTTTGTATGCTTCATCTTTTAATAATTCCCTGTTGGCCCAGGCCTCAGTAATTAACTTTTTTAAGTCCATCGCTTTTAAAATTATTTCTGCAAACTTAATCAGTTTGCTTATGCGGTGCATCACTATTTTTGCAGGATGAAATTTTCAGGAGATATTGAAGCCTGCCTCAGTGTGCTCAGTGCCGGAGGTGTAATATTATATCCTACCGATACAGTGTGGGGATTAGGTTGTGATGCTACTAATGCATTAGCTGTGCAAAAGATTTATACAATAAAACAAAGAATGGAATCGAAGGCACTGATCGTTTTGCTGGCAGATGAAAGAGATGTGATCCGGTATGTGGCCCAACCCGACCTGCGCGTATTTGATTATTTGCAACAAACTACCCGGCCTACTACGGTAATATATCCCGGGGCTATAGGACTGGCTGAAAATTTGATGGCAGATGATGGCAGTATAGCTATTCGACTGGTTCAGGATGAATTTTGCAGGCATCTTATTAAACGCCTGAGAAAACCGATTGTATCTACATCTGCCAATATATCCGGACAGCCTGCACCAGCAACATTCCCAGATATTTCGGAAAAGGTAATTGAGGCAGCAGATTATGTGGTACATTATCGTCGTGATGATCTTACTATTCGGCGACCTTCTGTAGTAGTCTTATGGAATGAAGATGGTACAGTAAAGGTGTTGAGGGAGTAATATTGAAAACAGAAAGCTTATCTTATTGCCGATTTGTTATGCAAAAATTCCTGATCATACAAACCGCTTTTATTGGTGATGTGGTATTGGCAACTGCACTTGCAGAAAAACTTCATGCCTTTTATCCCGGGGCACAAATAGATTTTTTGCTGAGGAAAGGAAATGAAAATCTGCTAAAGGGACACCCTTTTATACAGCAAGTAATGATATGGGATAAAAAAAACGGTAAATATAAATCCTTGTGGAAACTTTTGCTGCAGATCAGGAAAAGAAAATATGATAAAGTGATTAATGTGCAGCGGTATGGAGCTACCGGGTTTCTTACAGCTTTTTCCGGAGCGGGGCAACGTATTGGTTTTGATAAGAACCCATTCAGCTTTTTCTTTGATAAACGTATCAGGCACCAGATGGGAACAGGAATGCACCTCCATGAAATTGAAAGAAATCTGCTCCTGATCAAAGATTTTACAGATACTTGTATTTATAAACCCAGGCTATATCCAACTGCTGAAGATTATGTCAGTGTTAAGCAATTCAAAAACAGCCGCTATATATGTATTGCACCGGCATCTGTGTGGTTTACCAAGCAATTCCCTACGGAGAAATGGATCAGCTTTATTAATAAAATTGAATCAGAGATCAGTGTCTATTTAATCGGAGCCCCTGGTGAAAAATCATTATGTTCAGATATTGCCCGTAATGCTGTGAGGGATGTAGTTGATCTTTCCGGACAATTAAGTTTTCTTCAGTCTGCGGCATTGATGAAAGATGCTGTGATGAATTATGTGAATGATTCTGCGCCGATGCATTTTGCCTCGGCTATGAATGCTCCTGTGACAGCGGTATATTGCTCAACTGTACCTGCATTTGGTTATGGACCATTGTCGGACAATAGTAATATTGTTGAAATAAAAGATTCTCTGCCTTGCCGTCCTTGCGGGCTGCATGGATATAAAGCCTGCCCGCTGCAACATTTTAAATGTGCTATGAATATATCAGATGAACAACTTCTTAAATTATTGAATTCCGAAAATTGATATTCCACTTTTACAGTTTATTGCAATCTGTTTGTATGCTTCAGAATACTTCTGCAAAGGTTGTCGGGATTAAATGGTTTACTTATTATGTCAGCGAATTCAATTGAGGTACTGGTTGTATACGTATCTTCAGGAGAAGTGGCGGTAAGCGCTATAATTGGAACAGAAGGGTATTTTTCTTTTATAAGCCTTGCTGCTTCATAACCATCCATTACCGGCATATTAAGATCCATAAGAATTACCTGGTGAATAGAAGGATCAAAATTTTCTACTGCTTCTTTGCCATTAATAACGGTATCTATTGAAGCGCCAAATTCAATCAGTATAGATTTTGCCACCAAAGTGTTGAATACATTGTCTTCTACCAATAGAATATGGCATCCTTGTAAAGGCTTGCCGGTTGATGTATCTGATTTTAACTTAGTAAAATCAACAGAAGTAGAAGATATAGCAACGGGGAAGTTTTGTATAAACCAAAAAGAGGATCCATTGCCGGGTTCGCTTTTTACATGAAGGGTTATATGCTGCTGATCAAGGATTTTTTTACAAATCGCCAGTCCAAGTCCTGTACCCCCATAGCTGCGTGAAGTAGATGAATCTGCCTGGGTAAAACGGTCGAAAATCATGTTTAAATGCTCCTGTGCAATACCTATACCCGTGTCTTCTACAATTATTTTTACAGATACATTATTTTCAGTTTCACGGTCTTCTTTTAGTAGACTTAATCTTACCCAGCCTTCTTTAGTAAATTTAATGGCATTATGTACCAGGTTATTGATAACCTGCGTAAACCTGGTAGGGTCACCCATAACTTTTACGGGAAGATTTTTATCTAATATATATTTTAAAAGGATGTTTTTTTCATCAGCATAATGCTGTTGAGCTTTGATGATGTTTTCTCCTATCTGCCTAAGATCCATCTCTATTTGTTCGAAACGCATTTGACCGGCATCAAGTTTACTGTAGTCAAGAATATTATTTACGATTGACATCAGGTTATTTGCTGAGAAGGATAACACTTCAAGATTTTCTTTCTGATCTTCCCTGGGGTTTTCTTGTTGAAGAATATTCGACATCCCAATTACTGCATTAAGGGGTGTCCTTATTTCATGCGACATTGTTGAAAGGAACTCTGATTTTGCTTTCAATCCCTGTTGTGCATCCTCTGCCGCTTTTTTGAGACGGAAAGAAACCCTGTAAGAAAGAATAAGAGATTGTAAAAATAGAAAAATGATATATCCTGTAATAATTGCAGCTTTCATAGGATAGATAATCCCGAAGTAATTCAGGTTTATAATAAAGAAAAGTATCAGCGCCACACCAGAACTTAAAAAAGCATAGTCAGATCCGTTTCGCCGATGCCGGGATGCCATCGCGAAAACATAAAAAGCATAACTTATATAGAAAAATAAGGCAATGAGATATGCAGATAAAATTGATGAAAATATCTTTACCGGAGCTATTACAATGATTAAAGTATATATTATGCATATCCAGAATAATATTTTTACCAAAGTCCTGTTGCTTTCTTCGGGATACAGGTGCTGCATATACAAGGCAAAAAAAGCTACACTTAAAGCAAGTGTTGAATACTCCAGCCGTATCGTAACAAACCAACTGATATTATCCACCAACCCGTGAAGTATATAAGGTTCGGTACCAATTATGCGATAACAATAAATAATACAGAAGATTGAAAAATAAAGAATTGATTTATCATCTCTGGCAAACAGGTATAATCCAAAAAACAAAAGACCGCTCATGAAAATACAACCCGTCATAAACATATCCATCCCCCAATCTGTTTCATTATCCAGCAAAAGCTGTTTCATCTCTTCGAGGAGGGGTGCTTTATATACCCCCCCCTTAGCGCTCCAGAAGTTAGCTACCTGCATAGTTAATTCAAGAGTGTCAACACCCTCGGGTATTGCAACGGTTTTTGTATTCCAGAAAGGGATGGCTTCAGCCCTGGAAGTGGCAGGTTTGCCATTTTCGGCTACCAGCGTATTATTGATATAAAACCTGTATGAACAATAGACGTCATAAATTTTGAGCCCGAGCCGGGGGCGATTGTGAGGTAAAATGACTTTAAGTTTGTAGGTGGCATATCCCTCGGCTGTTAACGAAGTTCCATTCAGTTTTATATTATTCCAGATAGAGGGCATATTAATATATGCGGGTGCATATTTCGGTGTATCGCCCGGACTCAGTAACTGTGACCAGTAAAACTCCCATTGCCCTTCCAGAATAAACTTCCTGGAATTGATATCATCGTCTGAAAGATTAAGGATTCCTCTCAAAGCAGGTTCGGTAGCGTGGAGCGACTTTTGTCTGAAACCAAAAATGAGGATACCTGATGCTATGATAAAGAACAGTACTGTAAGCCAGAATCTCTTCATATAACAATTGGAATATGGTTTATTAACTGTTCCAGCGGGTATCCGTCCGGTATTTCAACAGGAAGGCATACACTAAGATATCTATTGCCTATTAAAGATAAATCTTTCTTTAGGTGATTAAAAGAAACTTAGAAGCAATTCAACTTTTTTTGATGACAATTATTTTACTTCATCCGTTGCTTCCGGCAACTTGTCTTTTACAGGGACCAGGTTTTTTAAGTCTACGGTTATAGGTACTACCCCCAGTTGAACAATGACTTTTTTATCCCTGAGCTCTTTTACTATACCGACCTGGTTATTTTGAGTCATTTTTACTTTTATTCCGGGTCTAATCTTTTCATTGGTCTCGATGTATTTTGAGTCAAATTTCTTCTTGTCTTTTTCCTTTACCTGTTTTTCTTTCTGCCTGAAAAGTAAGGCTTTCATCTGCCGGAGAAGCGCGGTTTTATCTTCTGTGCTTTCAGTTCTGTGCCAGTCAAATACAATTTGCTTCAGCCTGCGTTCCATGTCTTTTAAATAAGCTATGCGGTCTTCACTTATTTTGTTTTGATGCTTTAGTAGTTCTACCTGCTGCCGGTGTTTTTCCTTATCAATAATTTGTTCCATTTCCTTTTTCAGTCGATCATTCTCACGCAATAACTTTTGAAGCTCTTTTTCTTTCTCTTCAATACGACGCATATCCTGCTCAGCATTGTTCAGCAATTTGTCAAGATTAAAATGTTCATTATCCACCATTGCTTTTGCACGGGCAATTAAGCGCGGATCCAAACCGATACGTTCTGCGATAGAAAAAGTGTATGAACTTCCGGGTTTGCCAATTACTAACTGATATAGAGGAAAAAGGTTTTTTTCATCAAAGGCCATTGCCCCATTTATTATTCCGGGTGTTTTGTTAGCCATCACTTTCAGGTTCAGGTAATGTGTGGTTACAATACCAAAAGCATGTTTTTTTGATAATTCTTCCAGGATTACTTCAGCAAAGGCCCCACCAAGATTTGGGTCGCTCCCGCTACCAAGTTCATCAATAAAAAATAATGTCTTTCCGTTTGCATGCTCTATAAGGTATTTCATGTTTTTGAGGTGCGAACTATAAGTGCTAAGTTCAAATTCGAGGCTTTGCGTATCACCAATATGAATCATCAGCTGCCTGAATATACCCATTTGTGAATCGGGGTGTACCGGCACCAGCAGTCCGCTCTGGAGCATCATCTGCAGCAGACCTATTGTTTTTAGGGTAACTGTTTTTCCACCGGCATTAGGCCCTGATATTACCAGTATCCTTGATTTATCATTTAGTGTAACGGAAACGGGTACTGTGGGTTTCCCGGTTTTTCTGTTGTAAAGTAACAGCAACGGATGACAGGCTTTAATTATATCTATGATGGCTTTATCGAGCAATTGCGGATAATTGCCGTCTATTTCAATAGCTAATTTTGCTTTTGCTCTGATAAAATCATATTCACCCATAATGGTGTGATAATCTTTGAGCAGGGGTGCATATACCGAAAGATGCTCTGTGAGCAAACGAAGTATTCGGTATACTTCCCGGCTTTCTTCATGTTCCAGTCCAAACACTTCATTATTGAGTTCTATGGTTTCATCCGGCTCAATAAAGGCGGTCTTCCGCGTGTCGCTTTCTCCCAGCAGTATACCTTTTACCTGCCGTTTGTATTCTGCATGAACAGCAATCACACGCCTGCCGTTCAAAAATGCTTCTTCTATATCCGATACAAATCCACTTTTATTCCATTTGGCTACCACTCTGTCAAAGACACGCCGTAGCTCTGCTCTTTTCCGGGTGAGGTTTGTACGAATCTGTACCAGTTCTGCGGAGGCCGTATCTTTTACGTTACCTCCTTCATCTAATACGGCACTGATAAGAGCGACTATATTCTTTTCATAATGGCTGTGTTGAACAACTTTCAGAAGTGCCGGATATGCAATGTTTCTTTCTTCGTCAAACCAATGAAATAGCTGTTTTGTATTTTCTGCCAGCTTTCGTATTTCCACAAGGCTTTCTTCTTTTAATACCGCCCCGGGTATGGACAGAAGCTTCAAATCCTTTGTCAGGTCGGGCACTATATCATTTGGAAAATACTGACCGTTTTGCAGTAGTTGCTTATATTCGTGACTTTGCTGCAGTTCGGGTTCAATATAATCAAGCCGCGTATGAATACGCAGGTTGTCAGCTTTATATTTTGCATAAGCAGTATTGCAATGAGACGCAAGCAGCGCTTTTACTTTGTCAAATTCCAGTTGCATCATTGCCGATTCGGGAAACAGTCTCATACGTTAAGATTACATACAAATTTAAGCTGGTAAAGATAAACTGAAATACACCCATTTTCAGATATATGGTTTTTGATGCTGTTCATCCTGCACCATACATGAAGGTATATTGAGCAGCGTATCTTAACTTTAACCCATGAAGTCACTCATAACAGTTCTCCGTTACTTTGTAGGTATTCTTTTTATTTTCTCAGGGCTGGTAAAGGCAAATGACCCACTGGGGCTTGCCTATAAAATGCAGGAGTTTTTTGAAGTATGGGCCCAGTCAGGATTTTTGCCGGGGTTTATGCATGCTCTGAATAATTTTGCACTTCCTTTTTCTATTATAATGATCAGCTTTGAAATCATAGCTGGAGTTGCAGTTATAGTAGGCTGGAGGATGCGCCTTTTTAGCTGGCTGTTGTTGTTGCTGATTATTTTCTTTACTTTCTTAACGGGTTATGCTTATCTCTCCGGTAAGTTCAGGAGTTGCGGTTGTTTTGGAGATTGCATACCACTTACCCCACGCGGGTCATTTGTAAAAGATATATTCCTAACCCTGTTTATATTGACAATTTTTGCATACCGTAATAAGATAAAACCTCCCCGGTCTGCTATACTGAGTGCAGGTATAATAATTATTTCAACGCTTTTCAGTCTATGGCTGCAATGGCATGTTTTAAGGCACTTACCAATAGCCGATTGCCTCCCTTTTAAAAAGGGTAATAATATTCCTGAGCAAATGAAGATACCTCAGGGAGCCATACCCGACAGCACGGTTATAACTTTTGTTTATCAAAAACAAGGTCAGACAATAGAATTTACTGCAGATAATTTCCCGGAAGATTTTGATGATTCCCTTTATCATTTTGTGAAGCGATATGACAAACTTGTGAGAAAAGGGAATGCAGATGCGCCAATAAAGGATTTTGTATTGAATACCTTATCGGGAGCAGATACTACTAATGCATTGCTCGCTGCGAAAGGCTATTCCTTGCTGTTGTTTATAAAAGATGATGCTGGCAGAGGCAACTGGCAAGGGACATTTAAGAAAATTACAGATATTACGGCACAAAAAGATATCCCTGCATTTATTATTACGAATGATATTGAAGACAATACCCCTTATCTTAAAGACATAAATAATCTTACCTGGCTCAGATGTGATGTGGTACCAATTAAAACGGCCGCAAGAGCCAACCCAACATTATATCTTCTGTACAACGGAACTATAATTGATAAATGGGGCTTTGCAGATTTTGTTAATGCCGCAGAAAGAATTAATAAAATAAATGCCCGGTAATACCTGGGTTGTATTTGTAATTTTTTAAAAATTTTATTCAAACTTCAACATAAAATTTTGCTACAATACATTCTAAAAAAGATAGCATATGCAGTGTTAGTGTTGGCCGGAGTAGTGGCAATTGTGTTTTTCCTGTTTCAGGGTTTTGGTGATCCTGCAAGGCTGATATTGGGACAAACAGGAGACAGCGTCACTATACAGAACATTCGTAAAGAGTTGTACCTCGATCAGCCTAAATGGAAACAATTCCTCTTATATGTTCGCGATATATCACCCGTCAGTTTACACACCCGGGACGAAATTGCAGAAAAAAAACTTAAGGGTATTTTCTTTGGCGGCAATACAAAACAACTTGCTATAAAGCTCCCCTATTTGAGGCACTCTTACCAGTCTAAAAGAGATGTACTGGAAATATTGATGGAAGCCCTCCCAGGTACCTTGCTGCTGGCTATAGCTGCTATGCTTTTTGCTACAATAGTGGGTATTGGGCTAGGCATACTTGCGGCCGTAAAACATAATACATGGATGGATACGTCTGCGGTTTTTGGAAGTGTGCTCGGTATTTCTGCACCTTCCTTTTTTATGGGTATACTTATCGCTTATTTTTTTGCAATAGCGCTTGGTCCATATACGGGGCTGAATCTTACGGGGAGTTACTTCGAATATGACGATTATACCGGCGAGAGATATCTTTCTTTAAAAAATCTTATACTTCCTGCACTTACTCTCGGTATAAGGCCTCTTGCCATTATTACCCAGCTTACACGCAGTGCAATGCTCGATGTACTAAATCAGGACTATATCCGTACGGCTTATGCCAAAGGATTAAGTAAAGTAAAAGTAATTTTTAAACATGCATTACGCAATGCACTGAATCCGGTGCTGACTGCAATTACAGGATGGTTTGCAGAATTACTCGCCGGCGCTTTTTTTGTGGAATATATCTTTGGATGGAAAGGGGTAGGCAAAATAACAGTAGATGCTCTCGATAAACTCGACTTTCCGGTGGTAATGGGAAGTGTGCTTATAACCGCCAGTCTGTTTGTTCTTATCAATATTCTCGCTGATATACTTTACGGTATTGTAGATCCACGTGTGAAAATATCCTAAACCTTAAAGTTTTTCCAGCCTGAATGTATCGTTATAATAAAGCGGGATATCATCATCTTTTGTGAAACCAATAATAACAACCCTTAATCGTTTGGCATCATCATTATTATAAAAACGAATGGTTACAGGTTTCCTTTTTTCAGATAGCAGAAAGGGATTCCAGTATAATATATCTCGGGTATCCTTACCGGAAGGTTTAAAATTAGCGTCAGCATAATCCGGGGATTTGAACGGTGCTACCTTATCAAACCCTGCCAGCATACTATTGGGTAAGGATGGTGTTTTCTGGTCATTGGCACGCTGGGTATCTCCCCTGCGGGTATAAATAGCTACAGCGCCTCCGCCTCCACCACCAATGCCACCAAGAAATGGTCCTTTTATCACTTTTACCATTGCTATATCACTTACCGGCAGATTATTGATTGCACTAGCATCTACCTGCATTTCATCAAGGTATAACCCCACCTGGCTGCCTCTTAACATAGGTACATAATTACCGTTTTGCATTTGTATCTGCAGGCCGGCAACACGTCCCTGCAACCATTGAAGGATATTGGTAAAGCTTGCTGCATCCTGGTTTTCATTCACAAGGTCAAATACATTTTCATTCATACTACGAAACATACCTGAACTGAGTTTTTCATTAAGTTTCTCTACATTACTTTTTTTCTGGGCTACCACTTTCACTTCTTCAAGGGTCTTGAACTTTGTTTCCGTTTCTTTCTGATTTTTCCATGTATTAAGCGCTCTGGCTACATCTGCAGGCAATACATCCTTAACGGGACGCTTCACCAGTTTATATTCACTCTCAGGAAGGATGCCTTTAAACTCAACTGATTTGGTAAGTGGCTCGAATGTAATAGATATCTCCCTGGGGGCAGCCTTTTTATTGTTTACCTGATAATATACTTTTACAGGTTCTTCATATATCATGTTATTCAGTTCAAATACTCCCTTGGAGTCAGTAGTTGTCTGCGAAAATTGATTAGTAGAATCGGCAAAGTAAAAAATCAGGTTAATAGTTTCGTTCGGGACTACGCCGCTTGCGCCATACACAGTTCCTTTGTAAGACAGGTAAGGTGAAGGCGGAAACTTTATCACCGGAAAATTTCCGGCAATAACAGATTTCCAGTCAAAGCGTTTCCACTTCTCAGTCATTAATAATGCATCAAGTGCCGCAGCATTAGCATCCGGCCCAAGGTATTGACCTGCGGAATCTACTCTTGTGGTGAGATCGCCGGTTAGCCACATCGTGGTAAGTATATTATCAGCTCCAAGATTATCTTTTGCATCTCCATCCGAAACAAGAACAGTATAGTGTGTATAGCTGGTATCAGGAATAAGATCGAAAGCATTAATTCCGCGAGGTATACTACTAAGATACAACTTCGGAAATGCCGGACGGCCTATGAGTAATTGCAGGGGTTGAACAAAACTCAGACGTTGTGCAACCACATTATCGTCTCCATCAAAAACGGTTAATTGTAAAATACCATTGATCAGTTTATCCACCGGAATAGAACTGCTTATTTCAGGTACATTTTTAACAATACTTGCTTTATACACAAATGTATTGTTCATAGTTCCTATGATCTTGTATCCTTTTTGATTATCGGGCATATTTTTAAACTGGATAGCATAGAATATAGCTTTATCTGTACTGTTCACCTGCAGACTAACTCCGGAAGTGGTAGCTTCCGGTAAGTCAATGGTTTGTTTTTTACCCTTTTTATCCTGCACGATCAGCCGGTATTTCTTACCTGCTTCAGGTATAATGCTGAACAACCCAATATTTTTATCAAAAGCATCAAAGCTTACAATTTTATCAGTAGGTTTAGATGCTTCTATAAGATATCCGCTCCATCCCGACGGGAAGGCGCCTGTAGAACTCATGCGCACGGCAACTCTGTTGCTGATACCTGCAATAAAATTTCCACTTTCAGGAAATGCTGCTGCAGTCCATGCCGCTGTTGAATCAATGACCAGTTTTTGCGGAGAGGTGGTATTATATAATGCAAAGGAATGAACATATTGAAAGGCTTCATCAAAATTCAACATCCAGTCGGTATATGCACGTATATAATAAATACCTTCAGCCAGCGAATCAGGAACAGCAATACTACCCTGTCCTTCCGCACCAAAAAGTGGAACAAGTTTCCGGCTGATCAACGATTTTTTTGCATTATACATTTCCACATACATACTGGTAGAAATGTTGGAATGATTATACCCGTCAAAAACAAATGCCTTAAACCAAATAGTTTCACCTGCCAGGTAGCTATCTTTATTATAGAGCAGATATATTTTTTCCTGAGGATATTTTTCAGAAAGAATTTTCAGGGCAGTTTCTACTTTATCCTGTGCATATATACTGCTTATACAAATTGAAAACAGGAAGGAAATAAATAGAAATTTTTTCATTTTTCCGTTACTTTTAAAATTCACCTTATTCTGGCAATGGTTTTTGCAATTTACCATGGTAATCTGTTAGTACGAGGTTAATTCTCACACCGGCGAAGTTCGTTATTCAAAAAATATTTTACAAAATTGTTATTTCAAATGTAAGTATATACCGTCATTATAAAACCACATGGAGCATACGCTTTAAAATATATACCCGTTATAGATGTGGCCGATATCATTTTCATATTAAGCCTGGTAATAAAGGATTTATAGCCCTGGATTTTTGGTGTATCTGAGGCATAAGACATGAAGCGTATTTGTGTTGATATTGCATTTGTTCCGTTGCCCATGAGTAAGATATTACAAAGTAATTCTGTATTTGAAGTCTTAGATACTTTGCAGGGCGATCAATAGAAGAATACCCGATAGGGAATCAATCCGGAGGTGAGGCCCCAGCCTGCTTCGGTTCAAACAACTTTTGCTTACCAGAAAATTTACAGATGAAGAGATTACAGGAGCTATATTTTAGGGATAGCCAGTCGAACGTTCAGGTATTTTCGCTGTTTTTTTGATTAAAAGAATGAGACGTTTGCTACGGACGTCAATAACAGGCTTTAAAATTAATCCGAAGAATGTGTTGTCTTCCCTGAAACTTCAGCGAGCCCGGATTGAAGGATGTCCAAAATAAGAAATTCATTCTCTTCTTTTGCAGTTAAATCAATGGAATCATATCAGGATATGGGACTCCTTAAAAATATTTTCATTAAAAGCCTTATCTGGTAAGGATCTCCATAAAAACAGCAGAAGTATTTTCAAAATATATTTGGCAGCAAACAAAAGCTGCCTATCTTTGCGACCCGCTTTCAAAAAAAGCGATAGTTCTTTAAAAATGAAAAGGCAGGAAGGTGTTAAAAAGTTCAGAAAAAGAGAGAAAGATTTGGTGAAATAAAAATAATCAATACCTTTGCACCCCAATCAAAAAAAACATCCAGCTCTTAAGTGATTTTGAATAGGTTTAGTGATTTAAAAAAGCAAAAAATTTTTGCTGATAAAGAGAGTGATTCTAACTTTGCAGGCCGTCTCAATTTTATTGAATTTAGTTCTTGATTTATAAAGTATTATCCACCTGGAATTTTGAAAAAATTTTTCGAAATTAATTTGGTGAAAATAATAAAACTTCTACCTTTGCAACCCGTTTCAAAACGGATGTAAAATAGAGATAAAGATCTTTGAAAGTTTGGAAGCAACAGCACTTGATTTTTTTTTAGAAATCAGGGTAAGGTAAACCAGCCACAAAATTTGATTTCAAGAGCAATCTTCAAATCTCAACATTATTTACAATGGAGAGTTTGATCCTGGCTCAGGATGAACGCTAGCGGCAGGCTTAATACATGCAAGTCGTGGGGCAGCATGGGTAGCAATACCTGATGGCGACCGGCAAACGGGTGCGCAATACGTACGCAACTTTCCTTTAAGCGGGGAATAGCCCAGGGAAACTTGGATTAATACCCCATAATATATTGAAGAGGCATCTTTTTAATATTAAAGCTCCGGCACTTAGAGATGGGCGTACGGCTGATTAGGTAGTTGGCGGGGTAACGGCCCACCAAGCCTTCGATCAGTAGCTGATGTGAGAGCATGATCAGCCACACGGGCACTGAGACACGGGCCCGACTCCTACGGGAGGCAGCAGTAAGGAATATTGGTCAATGGACGCAAGTCTGAACCAGCCATGCCGCGTGGAGGATGAAGGTCCTCTGGATTGTAAACTTCTTTTATCTGGGACGAAACACTTCTTTTCTAAGAGGCCTGACGGTACCAGATGAATAAGCACCGGCTAACTCCGTGCCAGCAGCCGCGGTAATACGGAGGGTGCAAGCGTTATCCGGATTCACTGGGTTTAAAGGGTGCGTAGGTGGGTATGTAAGTCAGTGGTGAAATCCCCGAGCTTAACTTGGGAACTGCCATTGATACTATATATCTTGAATACCGTAGAGGTAAGCGGAATATGTCATGTAGCGGTGAAATGCTTAGATATGACATGGAACACCAATTGCGAAGGCAGCTTACTATGCGGTGATTGACACTGAGGCACGAAAGCGTGGGTAGCAAACAGGATTAGATACCCTGGTAGTCCACGCCCTAAACTATGGATACTCGACATACGCGATACACTGTGTGTGTCTGAGCGAAAGCATTAAGTATCCCACCTGGGAAGTACGACCGCAAGGTTGAAACTCAAAGGAATTGGCGGGGGTCCGCACAAGCG
>JAFDXG010000008.1 GCA_018268105.1 Bacteroidota bacterium
ATTTTTAATGATTAATATTCTAGCAAACTCTGTATTCCTTGTTGCCAAAAGTTCTGTATTATTGTTGCCAAAAGTTCTGTATTCTTAATTGCCAAAAAAACTACATTCTTATTTGCTGATTACAATACCTAAAGACTGAATCAAATATGTACTTGCAATTTCATACTGCTTTTGTATATAGTATTTAGAAGGCTGAATTTTAAAGATGCCACCAATAACTGCTGACCGAGTAAAGCCATTAAGACTTTGTATTTTTTCATCAATGCGTTTTATCTCGGAAAGAGTAGCAACAATTTGCCCCTCCTTATTGGGCTGTTGCTCATTGATGTCGGCTAACCATTTATATGGATTTTCCTTTAAACTTACATGACCTGAAAAACATGGCTTATAATCAAACTCAAAATAATTTGCATCAGCTACTTCCTTTAATTCGTCTGTATGTTGGGGACTTCTGGATGAGTCAAAGAGTAAATATCCATCCTTGATATTTATATCGTTTTGCAATATCCCAGGAAAGGATCTTTCTAATGAATGAGTGATATTAGAAAGAGGGTTTCTTTGTTCTATCGTAAAATGAGCTAAACCTGCCTTATCCGTCTTTTTAAACTCAATTGTAAAAGGTTCAGAATACTGGTTAACGAATATTTCCTGAGCTTTTATAAATGCTTTCCAGCTGTTAATTGTTGACATAAACCTTTAGTTTTTTCTTGATTTATCATTTTATAAAAACCAAAGGCTTTCCTGCCCGAAGGGTGATAGTTTTTCATGCTGAAAGTAGGGGTAGATTTCTGCCACCATTTCAGGGTATTTGATGGTAACCGGCAAGCTCTGTTGATTGGTGCTTTTCCAATACATTCTGCTGAACTGGTAAACCTGATCTATTAATTGCTCCACCAAATTCATATCATCCAACATGCCTTCAACTGTGCATGACAAGGCAATCTTCACCGGAAAATGATATTCCTTTTGTGCCGGCTTGGCTGCTGCATCGTAACGGGTATTGTTGAATAACAGGTATTCCGATTTGCCTACTTTCAGTATTGTGCCACTATACGGCATCAGGTTTTCACTATCCTTTAAATCAAACCCTATGAGTTCCTTGCTTTCCGTTTTATTGATGGTAACAACAATTACAGGAATATTCAAGCCCAGTGTGTGTAGGGTCTTCAGGATGGGTTCTAATTCCTTTTTACCAATGTCTTTATAGAAATGAATAATGAGCCTCGAAGCGGTGTAATTAACAGCAATGAACTTAGCCACTGCCTCCCTGATGGAACCTGCAAGACTTATGGTATCATGTCCTTTAAAACAGTCAAAGCCTTTGAATATACCTTCGTTATTGAAACAGAAAGCTGAACCAACAAATCTTGATTTGCTGGTAACAGAATAGAATGCTCCTACACCCACAATCAATTCATTATTGGTTGGACGGTTCAATCTCCAAGGCACACCACCCAATTTTGCCAGCATGGCAATTTCTATGTGTGGTAAAAAGGTATTGAAAAATGAATTGGGCTTTCCGTTCTTATACAGGTGTTCACTTTTAATCACCTGCGAAAGCACCCCTTCATACAAAAGGATTTCTTTGATTTTATAGTAGATGTTCTTTCTTGTTTCGTCCTTCTCCAACTTGGGAACAGGATTAACAAACAAAGCCATGTACTGTGTATCAGGAAGCCACTCTGCATTTTTAACGGCATTCTTAATTGTGGCCACTGCGTTTTCTACTGTATCAAATTCAACGTTCTTTGAAATATCTAACTCGAATGGAACTTTGATGTAGTCCTGCATTTTGGGGAATGGGAACCGATCATCTTTATAGCCACTATGCAGGTAGCGGTATAATTCTGTAACGGCAGTTGCCTTATCAGCAGCCTGGTATATGAAGAAGAATTTAAAGTTGCTCGGTTTTTTAGGTAACTGATAAGGGCCTTTGGATTTGAAATCTTTCTTAGGCTCTTTGCCCGTTTTGCCGCCTGCATACAGCAAATCGTTTGATGTTGAATTAATCACCTTGAACTGGTCAGCTTTGGGTTTATAAAAACCTTCATCCGTTATGGGTATGATGCTGCAGAAAGCATCGTTGTTTAAATACTTGGTATAAAAATCATGTAGAATGCTGAGGTACTTCGGATAACGGTTTTTTAAGTCCGGTACATCAAAGGCTATTTCCAAATGAGGTTTGAGTTCATTACTCAGAATTGGATAACAATTCTGCGGCTGGTTGATTACTTCTGACGGTCTGTATTTCCATTTATAAATAACACCGTTGCAAACAATCCAATTGTAGAGGTTCGTATTGAAGTTGTAAATCTCAGATACAGCCTTTGCAAATACTTTGGTAGTGCCATCATACGAAAGCACCAATTCTGGCTTATCACTCACTCTTCCAAACTGCACCTTTATTGTAAACTGGTTGTACACTTTGTATTTGGCAGTGCTTTTATCGGGGTTGTGAAACCACACTTCTGTTTCACTGGTGAAATTTTCGTGCATGATGTCTGCAATACCTTCAAAGTAATTTCTAATGAGGTAGCGGTAATAGTGGTTGGCAAACCTTGTAGAAACTGATAAATCAATATCCAATTCTATTGCACCTTCTTTTGCCGGTTGAAAATCGGTGTATAGCTTTTGTAATTCCAGTAATTCTAATGGAGTGAACTTATCATCAAGAAGCCCTTGCAAATCATCTTTGAACACAGGAAAACAACCTTCCTGCTTTTGCTTGTAAAAGGCAAATGTTTGTTTCCCTGCTGGCGGGTTAAACGGGATGATATTTAAGAGTAATTCTTGCTGCATAGTTTGTTTAATCCATTGTTATTTTAAATGTGGTTTTCAATATTTCGGCAATCTGTTTTGTTTGATCCGGTCCTTCATAGGTTACCAATAATTGACCAGGGAAATGTTCGGCATACCATTTCTGTTTTGTTTCCCAATGGTTTTTGTATTCGGGTAAGTCTAAGTGGCCAACATGCTCCCAGAAATATTCTGTGCCTTGCCAACGGATAGTAAAATCGGGGAGGTACATAGAACCATTCGTTGCAAATTTTGGCACTTCGTATTCAAACGGAATGTTTTTCAGTTGCAGGATATTTGCAATGTTCATTTCGGATTTAGACCGAACAAAATATTTTGAGAGTGTTGCAATTACCTTTTGGTCTTCGTACCAATTGGATGATAAGGCAAAAAGCAAATCTGGCAATGGTTCAAATTCAAATATGGAAGAATTGATTTTACGGATGTTTGACTTTTCAATCTTGCTTAATTCAATAAAGGTGGTTACATCCTCCTGGGCAAAAATGGTAAGATGCTTTTGAGCCCTTGTAACTGCTGTGTAAAGCAATTCCATTGACATCAGTTGACTGCTTTTCTTTGGCAGAATGAAGTAGACCCTGTTAAACTCACTGCCCTGTGCCTTATGCACTGAAATAACGTAGCCTAACTCAATATTTTCCTCCACAGGTTCATTGAACATGATTTTACCATAGTCGTCTTTTCTGAAACCATAGTTGATGTTGAAATCGTTTCTCCTATCAAATTTTACCTGAAAGTTTTTTAACCTGAAATAAGGTGACCCAGCTTTTGATTTATCAAATGGATGAGGGTTTACAAAACCAATCTCACCATTATAAATATCAAGTTTTACATTCTTTCTTTCATTCCAGCTATATGCACTGATAGGGTTAGACTTTGGCCGGTTCCTGAACTGAATAACTTTATCGTATAAAGCAATCCCGTCAAGCTGTCCTTTTTTAGCCTGATAGCCGTTAAGCAGTTCCTGAAAGAAAGTATTCAAATAATCTGTACCGTAAAACTCCCCTCTGAATGGTGAAAGTATTTGCAAATAGGTGGGGTCGGGATAATCATTGGTAAGCCTGATGGCTTTGCCCCAAATGTTGTAAAACTTACCCGTTTCGGCTTCCTCTCCTGTTTCTGCTTCCAGGTCTTTAATGATGATTGATTTAAGCATTAACTCCAAATCATCCATGTCTTTCCAGTAATGCACTGAAAGATCTTTGTCAATTACACCGCCTTGCTGAACTTTTTTAAGTATCTGTTCTTGCTTTGCTTTATCAAATTGTTCCTCTGATTGTTTTTCCTGAATGAATATTTCTGCTAATTCCAGAATGCCGTTACCATCGCCTTTGGCTTTGTTCTCTAACTGGCGAACATTTATATCCAGCTTACCCAAATTATCGTTACTGGATTTTTTCATCCACTCAATTACATCAGAAAATACTTTCCCCCGGCCAATTGGCGGTAACTGATTTGGATCACCAACTAAAATCAAACGCTGTACGCTATTCCAGTTTATACTTCTGAATAAGGTGGCGAAGAGGGATAAATCAATCATTGAACATTCATCAATGATTAATGTGGTGATGGAACCGTCCACTTTACCGCCTTTGCGTTTAAAGGTGAAGTTCTCATTGAGCCATGCTCTGTTTGGATTTGCCAAAAAGGAATGTATAGTAGATGCCGTTTTACCAGTCTTTTCTTTTATCCGTTCTGAAGCCTTGCCCGTTGGTGCTAAGAGTATTATACCAGTTCCTGCACCGTGGGCTTTTTCAATACTCTTTATAATGGATTTTAGAATGGTTGTTTTACCTGTACCGGCTGCACCTGCAATTACACATACTGGTTTAGTAAATACCTTTTGACAAACCTTTGCCTGTCCTCGCAAAGCTGCTTCATATTGCTCTGGTGCTTTGTTATTTAACGGACTGTTGGAATCTTTAAGCAGGTTGAAAAAAGTATCATCGGTAATCTCTACTTTCAAAGGAATGTTTGCCCGTTGCTGCAATTCATTCATTACTGATTCAATCAGCCGTTCATCTTCATGTACTTCATTCAGGTATAAATAATTTTCATCATTATACTTTCTGAACTTCACCGCTTCTTCAATAAAGTCAGCATCTACATCAAAGTACTTAGGTGTGAACTGGTGGTTCTTCCAATCAGGCAAGTAGCTAAGTTTATTATTGATGTGAAAGAGAGCTTTTGTTTGCGATACAAAAGAATGTACTGTTTCCCTTTTCAAAACATCTACACATAATGCCCTGAATCTTTCTGCTGCATTTTTTGGATACAGAATGTCAATACCTAAATCAGGGTTAGGAATTATACCATGATCTATTGAATGGAAAGAAATAATATCATCCACATCATCCCCTACATATTGCTCACAAAGCAGGTAAGGGTTTTCAATGATTTTCTTTAATGAAGCATGAATACTGTTCTGCTCTCTTTTTACTGAAAGAATATTGGCAATCTGCGTACCTGTTAATGCAAACCTTGTTAAGCGTTCTAAAAGAATTTCTTTTTCTTCTTCCTCCATCAACTGCCAGTTACGCTTTACCTCTTTCAGCCTTGCAGCCTCAATGGTTATGCCTGGTATATCTTTAGCCGAACCAGTAAGGAAATCTTTGATGTTATTGTAGGCAAGTTTATCATGTCCTTTTGCAACCTGCTTTTTGTAATAGTCTATTGCTTCATAAAAATCAATATGAGCCAATACTTCCGGCAACCCTGGATATGCACCCCTCTTTTTCCATAATTCTGTAAAAAGTGATAGCAGCCATTTTCTTCTTTCTTCCCAGTTCTGTGAATCATCCCCAATTTCAATCAGGTAGGTAACAATTTCAATAAACCGTTCCACCAATGCCAATGAATCATCATCAGAAACTGGCCGTGTGGCATATTTAAAATTTCGCTGATAATCCGGGACCAATAAAATCCTTTCCAACACTTCCGGCCTATCCATGTACTTATGATAGGGAATTGCAAAGCCTTCGTCAGGATAGTTGGAGGTAACAGGCATCTGCCAAACAAAACCACCTGCATACTTGGCTTTCATTTCATCAGATACACCTTCATAGTAATGAATCTTGCCGACTTTCTTTAGCTTTGACAATCCTACAATCACATATTTCGGGCTTTCATCTTCGCTGAACGGGTTGCTGTAGTTAGCATAGTAGAAGAGCAGCGACTGCCCTTCTTTTAAATCACCGAAGTAATCTTTTGCATTTTGTAATCGGGTATCATAATCGTACTTCTGACCTGTACCAGCTTCCCGAACTACATCCTCAGAATACATGCCTTCGTAATTCCAAATACATACTGTAGATTCAGGAATATCAAGAATGGCAGGTTTAGCTTCTTTGTTAAACCATGCAGGGGGATTAATTTTTGCTTTTGTTTTTTCACCACCAAATGCATTGATACTAAAACCACATGCAGGAATGCCAGAAGTAAGTGAGCCGCAAGGCTTACCTTTTACATCGGGCTGCATTTCCCAATCCAAATCTCTTGCACCTTTTATGTAATCACCTGGATAGGAATGTCTGCCTATGCAATAGGTGTTTTTTTCGGGCTCATCGCAGATGTGACCGTTCCAACCGTTATTGTGCCAAGCTAATCGAATTGTTATGTGCATATATTTCAGTATTGCTTTCTTTAATTTTGCTATTTATTTGATTGACTCATAAACCATATAATGCAATACATGCTTCTTCATATTCATTATATGAGCTTAAATTTTTTATAGCAAGCAGTAAAATTCTTCTGCGTCTGCTTAATGCTCCTGAATTAGGGTTAAGTACTTCAACAATGGCTGGCGTAGTTGCCTTTAATTGTTGATATTCAGCAATCAAATTCCTTGTCTTTTCAACAACATCCTGATGTGCAGCCTGCATTGCATCATAAGGTGGAGTTACACCAAAAGGTAATTTGTGGACATGGCGTTCTCCAAATGCACCTCGAGGTTGAAAATCCTTTATTATTGAACTTATGGCATCACTATTTAATAAACCAGTTAAATAAATGGCTTCATCTTCTGTAGTTACTTGAGTCCAATAGACAGTCTGGTCGAGTATCAAACTTGCAGCATCAAAATTTTGAATATTAATATATGCAGAACAAACTTTGCCACCACCTGCACCTGTCATTACTATATATCCTGTAGGTGAAATAATCTGCTGTGTGAGTTTCCCTCTTGTGTCAATTAAAGAGAAGAGAGTGTTTATATTGCCGTTTTGAGGATCAATGGTTCTGCAAATGGAATCAAATGTATTTCTAACAATTGCACCCTTAGCAATTACAGCAGCAGTTGATAGAACTTCCCATTCGTTTGCAACATTCTTTTTAATAGGTAACAATGCTTTCTGAAATTCAGCAATGTCGAAAGGTGTAAGCAAATTTGAAGTTATTACATTAAAGAAAAGGTCTCTTGGCATTATTCTCTGGCCTAATGTAAAATCTTGATGCTTCTTTGCGTCTTTTACTGTGAAAGCAAGATTGCTTGTTGTTGGATTAATAGATTGAACATCAAAAAGTAGAGGATTTCCTGTAGGGGTAACCTCATAGAAAAGTAAATTTCGAGGCATTATATCTGCACCCTGTCTAAAATTAGCCGGTACATAAAAGCCAGCATCATCATCTGTTAATTCATTTTCACTCCATGCCGTACGATTGCCTTGTTTATTTTTATAGAAAACAATTTCGGTGGGTGTTTGATTTTCAAATACTACTTTCCCTGGAAATGGTTCATCAGAATTAACATCAGGCTCGTTCTTGTGTCCAAATAGTATAACTGCATTGTTTTTGAATACATGTTCTTGAACCTTCCATATTTCGTTTACTTCAAAGGGTACAGCTCTTTTTGAAGTAACAAACTGAAATTTTCTAAAGGGGTTATGGTGATGCCCATTTAGTATTGTGTCAGGCACTATACAACCAATTTGTGCATCATCAACTAAATATTGCTGAATAGCATATAGAAGAAAAATCGTTGCAAGTTCAATGTGTAAATGTGAAGAGCCTGATGGTTTAATGTCAAAATCTTCCGCCATCTTTTTTAAAATAACTTGATACGGATTATTAGCAACTTTACTCAATGCAAGCCAAGGTGGATTTGAAACAAGACCATTAAACTGACCTAATACCAAACCAGGTCTGAAACTATTTCTGAGGATATACGCCCATATTCCATTCCTGCCATCCCTATTTAATGTATCAATTTTAGCAATAAGCTGACTAAAGAAATTAAAAACCTCTTCTGTTTGACTTTCATCAAAATCTACTGATACAGCTGATTTGATGGCATCTATCTGTGTAATTATATCTTCCCTGCTTACCGATAAGGATGCGTCATTTTGAGACGACACTACTATTCTATACCTAATATCAATTAAACTATCAAAAAAGTCACGGTACTTAGGCGAAATAAGATAATCAGGTAAATCAATAGAATATTCTGCAATCCTTAATGAATAAACATTTTTATTTTCATCATCAATGTTATTTGATATTGGAGTTATTGCAAAAAGTGAATCTGCATGATAAACTGGAATTGAAATTTGAAAGGCACCAAGTGGTTGTATCCAATCCTTTGCTGCTAAGACCCAGTTAATCTTTGAGAGCATAACTGCTAATGGATCAATATCGAAACCCGTTATGGATTGAGTGAGAAGATGTATCTGGTTCTCTTTTGTTAAATGGCTATTCGCAGAAAGTATCCGCTGCTTAGCAATTCCTAATGTTTCTACTATCATTGAACCTGAGCCACAACACATGTCAACAAGCCGCAATGGTTCAGTTGAGGCTATACCTGATACAACACGAGCTACAAGCTTATGAGAAAGCCAACCGGGTGTCCATTCCTGACCGAGTAACAATCTTTGAGAACGGTTTGCCAACTGAGCCATTAACTTTCCAAATAAATCTTCACTTGGATTTGAATTAAAATCGTAGGCAACCAAATCTTGTTGAATTGTTCTTGCAATAGGAATTATAGAAGCAATATGTGGCTGAGAATTTATCCATCCAAAATAATCATACTCAACAAAATTTATCAACCCCTTATTCTCAAAAAAGCTACCATTAATAATGGAACTGAGTTCCGTATCATCAGAACTTAGAGCTTTCTTTTCCAAATAATTCGCACATATTAGTTTACCTAAAGTAAGAATATAATATTCGTCAACGTAAGTCTTTAAATCAAATTGATCTGATCTTCCTTCTTCTCGGAGATAACTAACAAAGCTGCACCACAAATCTGAAATGAGCTTTGCATATTTCGGGTTAGCAGAAAAAGCATTTGTAACTATTGTAGAAAGTGAAGCAATATGTCCCTGACAAAACCTGCTTTCAAATCCTAAATCTTTAGCAATTGAATATGCTGATACAGGCCGTGCCCCAATACGGCCAAGATATTTTAAAAGAAATCTGGTTAAATCATTAGCTGTTTTTTCTGATACAACAGAGCAATCTATAAATTCAATCTGCTTTAGAATGATATTGTCTCTGCTACAGGCATCCTGAGGTAATTGAGACAAATCAATCTCATAAGCATACCACCTAACAGTATCAGATAAAATCCCGATAATTAGTTCCGGGTCATGCCCTTTATTTACTAAGCTTGAGCAATAGTCTTTTACCTGATTGTAACCTGTATTATACTTAGAGCTAATAGTCAAGTCGCCTTCGTATTCAATAGCTGTTAAGTCAACAAGATTATCAACAAAACTAGTGCTGCCCTTTGTGCCTTTAATTATTTTTACTGCCGCTTCGCTACCCTGAATATGCCTAACTACCCAACTTGGTGATTCAGGAAAAATTTGACGCAAGTGGGATGTAAAGCTATCCCGAATCACTTGCTCATTTTTTCCTTCTGCCATCAATTGAAGGCTATCAGAAAGGCTTTGCTGTGCGGCTACGGTATTTATTATTGTTACATTCATTTACGAATTCTCTTTTTTAAAAGGTTTTGCTTTATTACTGAAAGATCATTGAGTTTTTGAAGGACATTAGTCCCAAATCCAAAAGCATTAAGAATAACAGAATCTATTTCAAATAATACTCTTTCAGTATTTACATCTGGGGCTGATAACTTTTCTCCAAGAATCGTAAGCCTACTAATCAATGCAGGATTTAACATAGGGAATGGGATTTTTTTTAATTGTGTGGCCTCTAATTTTAAAGCTCCACCACCCATGACTGTACCATATTCTTCCATTGCTACAGTCGCCCATGTGCTATTTAATAAAGCAAGCAATGAAAAATTATTGTGAGGTGACATTTCATCAGAAATCCAAAGAGAGGAAAAGTTGGCATCAATAAGATATTTAGATTCGTTATTCAACCTTGTCTTTACAGTTCCGGTATTTACTCTTGGAATAAATAAGTCGGGGAAGTGTCGTTTTGTAAACTCTGGAAGTGAATACCAAAATCTTGGAATCTCATTCGGTTTTTTTTCATTCCATTTTTTTATATTTGGCTTTACTGCGGATAGATCTGGAATTAATTTATCAGTAGTTTTATTTCCATTTTTAAATGTTGACACCTTCCTTATATAATTAGCTAAAGGTTCAGGAATCTCGTCATACTTATTATCAAATGCGGTATTGCATTTTACAACAAATGAAATATCCTCTGGTAGAGCAAAAGATTGTAGCGATAAAACAACCCCATCTGACTTAACTTCATTCACTGTAAAATTGTTATCAAGTTCCGATTGTTTTCTTACTACTTCCCTGAAGTATTTTCTATTAATATTAAAAGGAAGTAAATTAAATCGCTTGTGGGGTGCTACTAAGATTTCTTTATTGGTTGCCAATTTGTAATTCAGATAGAAAAAATCATTTGCACCAGTCCTTAAACCCTGACTTATTGCTACACCAATATCTTGAAGATGACAAAAACTAATCTTTACATCCCCATACCAATCTCTAAGAGAAGAGGAAGATTTCATTCCATTACTAACCAGCTTCTTGGCTGTACAATCTTCCTCAAATAATTTATACCATTTTTGAGTGGTAATTGAGAACTTCAAATCATTAGCAAAGTTTTTTATCGAAACACTTTTGCTCTCAAACAAACCTTTTACTGTCACTTCATTGTCAATGGCTTTAATAAAATCAAGCTCAGGTGAAATGCTTCCTGAAAATATATTTCCGACCAAACTGTTAGCTGTCATTGCCTTTGAATATGTTGCAGCATAGATAAATTTTTCATCATCCCATGAGGTTAGAGATTTTTTTCTTTTTATCCTTTCCGCAACAATTAAAGTGGTTTTGACCTGTGCTGGCTGAAACCATGCAGAATTTGCATCCTCTATTATATATTCAATTTTAAACCAACGAGATAAAAGATACTTTACAATTAAGGCGTAATCTCTATTTAGCCAGGTTTCTGGAACAACCATTGCAATCTTGCCACCCTCTTTTACCAATAAAGCACATAAAATCCATGAAGGAACAGCAAGGTCCGAAAGCCCTGATAGGTTTGAGATTATTAGTTTAAAGTAATCTTTGTCAGCGTTATCTATTGTTTCAAAATGGCTCAAACACTCAATTAAATTACTCCGTATCTCATTTATGTTAAGAGTAGAAGGATAACCTTGCTCAATTTTATTAATCGTTTGATAACGAACATAAGGAGGGTTAGTAATTACTAAATCGTAGCCTTGTGGCAATAATTGTTTTAATATTTCTGTACTAAAAGCATTACCATTGAGTAAATGAATAGATGGGAAATTGCCAATTCTTCTTTGTAAATTTTCATAAACATCTGAATCAATTTCAACACCTGTCAAATTGGTTGATGATTCATAATCCTTTATGTAGTTTAAAAACATATCCCCAATACCACACATTGGGTCAATGATATTTTTTGCATTAGTACATTTCGCCAAGACTGAAAGCAAACATGCTACTGACCTTCCAGAGAAATACTGGCCTAATTCCTTTTTGTTTGATATTTTCGTTTGAGTCACTTCCAAAATAAAACTGGTTACATTGAATATTGAGGGTTAGGCAATTCATGTTTAATAATGCTGTAAAATTCGCCTGCATCAAATAAAACAGGCTTCCCTAATTCCAAACAAGCATTAATATATCTTGAGAAAAGCCTCTCAGGTGTTTGCTCATCAAGATTATTTGATATTAAAAAGGCATTACTAATAATCTTTTTAATTAAAGCAGTATCATAATCCTTTTTAATTGCTGACTTTTTTTGTGACACTGTTTCTGATTTATAAAGCAGCAATAAGGGGTCACCCTGAACCTTTACATTTGAGATTACTTGCTTAAAACTACCTTGTAGTTTATCAAGAATACTTGAGGTAACCACAGTGAAATTTGACCTTTGGTAAGAATCAATTAAGGCTTGCCAGATTTCAGCTTTTGCCGAATGAAATACAAGACTAAGTGATCCGTTTTTTTTAAGAACTCTGTTAACTTCGGAAAATACTGACTGCATTAGTTGCCTATATTCATCTATGCCCTTTTTTTGAGCAACATTCATTATTGCTTCATCTTTTTGATTGGTTAAATTTCCTAACCAAGCCTCATTAATTTGATTTATTTCAGAATAGGGAATGTAATCGCCAAATGGAGGATCTGTAAAAACATAGTCAACTGTTTGGTCACGCATTTCTATCTTGGTGCTACTTGAATTATAAACCCGAACTTTACTATTACTATTTTCCACAAGTTTAAAAGCTTGTTTTAGGGTAGATATTTTGCGTCTGACTCCTTCCAGTATGTTTTTTTCAATAGGCAAACCACTTATATATAACACACCAGATTGAGAACCTGTAATTACAAAATCAGTACTATTCTTTTTTACAACCACCCGTGTCATTAAAGTTGAATGAGAAGAGTTATAACTAAGTAGTAGAAATTTTAAAGCATCTTGATACTCTAAAGGATAGCTGCTGATTTTATTCCATAGCCTTGAAAAAACAATAGCATTTCTTTCAGTGTAGAAATGGTGAAGATGTGAAATACCAGTATGATAACCTTTGCGATACAAAACGCCCCAATTAATTTCATGTTTAGGGAAGTCAATTAGTTCAATAGGTGATAAAAGGGCTTTAAAATGACTAATATCCTTTTTTGTAACAAGACGGCTCCATGATTTCTTACCAGTACGACCATAAATTTTTACAGGAACTCTTTTCTTAGCGACATGATTTTTATTTAGGATTACATCCCAAGAGTTTTCAGTTGCTCGGTGTATATTACTTATTGCATCACTATGTTTACAGTGAGGGCATTTAAAGGCTGATGAAATGCTAAGCGGTTTTTGAGTGACGGCAATATCCCAAAAAGTTGATTCCTTTTTACATTTTGGACATTCCAAAACATCAGACCAAATCACATATCTTATGAATCCTTCATTACCATCATTATCAACAACTGAATAAATATTGCCAACCTCACTTTCTACATCTTTTAATAATTTTTGAGCAAGCTTTTCAAATTTATCCGGAGAAGGTGGATTACACATAACATCACTTACAAATGAACCTAACGTACTAAGTTCATATAAAACAGCATTACGCTTGCCCCATTTAGGGTTAAGACCAAGACTTTTTGCGGTATCAATCATAAATTTGGTTGGTTTATCACATAGCATTGTAGCTAAACCAGTTGTTCCACTGCCTGCAAAAGGGTCTAATACGGTAGCACCAACATCGGTGTGACAAGCAATAAATATTCCGATTGATTCTGGAGATATTTTTGTTGGATATGAAAATGCATTGTACAATGCACCATTTCTATTTGATGGTAATGGAGAATTATAAAGTTTTTTCAAATCTGAGATTTGCAGTTGTGTATTTTTGTCTTTCATAATTTCCTTCTTGTTTTGTATTTGAATTGACTTTCTGCAACCTTCAAAGCATCGGTAGCCATTTCTTCGTCCTTAACTAAATCATAAACTTGGTCTGCTAACCATAATGTAAGAAGCACTTCTTTATCTGCATTATATAATTTAGCAAAAAGCAAAACCTGTTCTTTCTTAGCTTTTCTATCCCCCCTTTCAATTTTACTAAGCATAGGAGTATCTATCTCTAATTCACTTGCAACTTGCCGTTGGAGTAAATGGTTTGCTTCACGAAGCTGCTTTATTTTATCACCAAATTGATTTGCCACTTTGTTATTATTGACTTGTCAGATATTGGCAAATATACGCTAAAGGAATTAGCAAAAGAAAGGAAAGGAAGGATAATATTAACATGTTTTGCAGCCTTGCAAAGTCTGCAAAGTTTGCAATCAAATTTTGCAGTAATGCCCGGCCTTCAGTTTTTCCAAAGCCTTGCCGGTGGCATTGTGGAGTATGTCATCCACGGTACGGGCAGAAAGCTGAAACTGCTTGCCGGTTTCAACGGCTTGTTGGCGGGTAAATTCTAATGGTAAAGCATCAAAGAATTTGCGTTTGCTGTCGCCTGTTTTGAATTGGGTGGCTTCGCTTTGTTTTGGCAGGTTGTTGAACATTAAAATACTGTGGTGGAGATAGATTTCGGCCAACCGCAAAGCGGTGCTGAAATCTTCATCGGCACAAACCACCTGGTTTGCTGCTTCTCCATTTTCAAATTTCCGTAAGGCGGTAAATAGCATCGCCATACGGTACAGGATCAAGCCCAATCGTTTTACAATACTGGCGGCTTCTTCGGCTGTGAACATGGTTACTTCATTGAGCCATGCCTCACAGGTTTCGTTTAGCTGTTGCCATTGCTGATTGGTTAGGGTAACGATGGTTTCTTCCCGTTGCAGGAACTGGACCATGTTAAACACTTTTAATGACAGTATCTTGAAATGCTCGGTGAGGTTGATGTTATTGGCATTGGGGGATACGTCTTTCCATTTTTGCTCCACCTTAAAAGCATAGAAAATGAAACGGCTAAATAAGCCATCTTCAGAAGAAGATATTAAGCCTGTAACCTGATTGGGTGTACCTGATAAGGCAATAGACAAGCTGGGTGCATTTACCTCTGTAAATTCATTGTTTCCTTTCCGGGAACTTGAAAGCCTTTCGTGATGAAACGATTTGCGAAGCATATCGGAATAGGAACCCCACTCTTGTTTAAATACATTGCCCAGGGTGTCGGCTTCTGTTTCGCAAATGATACCTGTGCCTTCGTTCTGCTCCAAGTGCCAAAGGATTTTTGCATAGCTGGTATTTGCCGGAATGTACACCACTTTAAAAGTGGGTTTGGTGGGTGCTTCTTCGGTGGAGGTGTCGCCTTTCTTCTTACTACTGATTTTTTGTTTGTGTTCGGATAGTTCCTGATTGTATTGCGATTCTGCTTCACGGCTTGCTTTCAATACAAAGCTGTGGTATTCGTCTGCCAACATCTTTGCAAACTTCAATGCACCTTTTCCACTGGCGGCTGGAGCAATCGCAAATGAAAAGACATTCGGGAAAACTTCGTTACCTGCATACACTCCCTTTACACCGGGCAAACATCCGCTGAGAATTGCCAATGCTCCTGTGAGAAAAACATCCCGTTCTCTTTCATCGGTAAATGCCATTGCACCATGCTGCAATATTTCAGGCATTTGCAAATACAGTTCTTCGGGAATGGTTGGAGTGGCTTTTAAATAGTCTTCCTGTGGTGTTTGCTGTTCTGCACTTCGCAGCTTTGCAGTGTTTGCAAACTTTGCAAACTCGGGTTTGTGGTGAGAGTAAACACTTTTTACTGCCTCTTTAATTTCTCTTTCAGGTAAGTCAAAATGTTGCGTACATAAAAGTTCAGTATCGGACTGCGATAAACCAGCTCGGTTGCAATTAGAAGCAAGCCGATAAATATAATTGTTCCTGTTTCCATCAGTGTATTGAGTTTTTTGATTGGTGAATTGAATTTGTTGATTGAAAATAAAAGCGATGTTCAGATCCTCTTCGGGTTCTTCCTGAACTGGTGGGATTACTGGCTGTGCTTTTGGCTGTGCTTCCGGTTGGGTGAAGATTACGGGCAACTGCACTTTGAACTTTTCGTTACGGATGTTCTTAAACAGCCCAGGGTGATAACTCATAAAGCAAAGCCTTGTAATATCCTTGCAGCTTGGGTCTGCTTTTAAACCTGTTGCTTCCTCGTAATGCTTCTGTACCTGCAAATAGGCAATGTCGTGGTGTTCAATTTCAGTATTCACCTCAATGAACACTTTAAGACCGTTACCGCTTGGGCTGATAAAGCATAGGAAGGTGTAAGGGATTTCAGCAATGACTTTGAAAGCAGCATCCAACTGTTCCGGTGTCAGCTTGTCAAAATCAAGATGCACAAAGCCACTGTAAATTTCAAGGAAAGGCATTTGCCTTTTCTCGCTGAATACTGCGGATGGAGTGAAGGCCAACAATTGCTTTTTCTTATTTGCAGCTTCTTCCGTTTTGCCCTGTTCCAGCAATGCCCTAATTTCTTCTACCTCCGCTTTGTATTTGCCGGAGGCAATATCATTGGCAATTAAAAGCAATGATTTTTTTTCCACCGGCACGGTGAAATTTTTAAATATGGTACTTGATGCCATTGTTCTGTTCGTTCAGTTATTAAAAAATTCTTACTTCTTGCGTTTGTTGCGGATAACATAATCGGCAGCCATCTGATCAATTTCATCTGCTGCTGATTTGCGGTTACGTTGTAACCAGGTATCCAACTCCTCCCGTTTGAAGTAGAGTTTTTTGCCCTGAGGACAGAAATGGGGAATGTGCTTTGTACTGGTGAGTTTGTACAAATGCGATGGGCTTACATCTAAATATTTGCAAGCCTCATTAAAGTTCAGTACTGTTTTTTGTAACAGGTTTTGCTCATCCAGCTTGTTAGCGATTTCGGTGAGCTTGTCTAAGATTAATTCTTCGTGTGCCATCTTTTTTTATTTTTATGAATGATGGCACAAACCTCTTAAATGCAAGAGGGGCAATGGTTAAGGGGTTAATCCCTTACTCACATTACTGAATAATCTTAATGTTTTTTATTGCAGATGTTTAAAAATCTTATCAATGTTTGCCTTTTCCTTTGGTTCAATTTTGTTCTTTGAACCACTTGCTGAAAGGTTGTTTGCAGTTATCAGCGTATCCTTTTTGGAATAGAAGATTTTTGACTTTTCAATGTTCGATAATGACAAGCTATTGAAGTAGGGTGTAAACTTATCAATGCAATAACGAAAGTGTTTTGTTTCGCAGCCCAATTGAATTTTTACTGCACCGGGTAATATGCTTTTTGCTGTTAATGCCTTTATCAATTCATCAGCACTGGTAACATCATCATTCAGTAATTCAATTTGATGGCACAACTGATTTACTACCGTTGTGAGCTTTGCAACATCATCTTTGAAACCAAAGTGAATTGCTTCCTGGTTGCCGTTGTATTCGATGCTTCCTTTTTCATCGGCTGCTGGCGGTCCAACATATTCTAATTGCTGAACTGTTGCCAATGGTTCTTCCAAATCCAACACATAAAAATCTTCTATGGTTGTTGTTTGTGAAAGGCTTGCCTTGAACTGTTCCTGTATGCTGAAATAAAGCTGAATGAGGCTATGTTTTAAGTAATACAAAGCGAAGTGAACAACGTTGCTTTCTGAATCTGGAACCGCTGTAAAACCTTGCTCATTTAATTCTGTGGTAACCTGTTTGGCTAATACTCTCACATTGGTAAGAGTCTTGCCAACCTGATAACGAATATCAACTAACTCAGTCCAGCTTGCAGCTTGCTGCAATACTGCATTGAAAACACGAAGTGTTTCTCCGGTGATTACGAATAAATAAAAATGGGTAACTGCATCTTTGTACTTGGGCAAATCTGTTTTGTATAAAAGCGGCTGAAATGCTGTGTTGCCTATGGTTTCATCAGCCACTATTTTTTGAAGCGAAGGGTAATCAACCAACAACGCTGTGAGTTGCGAAAGCAAATCTGCATTGGTGCTGGGTGAAGCTGCTTTTGCAGCTTTCACCAATTCAGTGAACCGCCTTGTGTTGGTAGTGTCTAATTTCCACGGCTTCAATACACCGTGCATGATGCTGTCTAATACTTTTACTTCCATCGCTATAAGTCTAATTTAATTTTATTGGCGGCCTCCTGTTTTTTATGGTCAATTACCTTAGCGTAAATTTCGGTTGTTTTTAAATGCCTGTGACCTAAGAGTTTTGAAACCGTGTAAATATCTGTTCCCAATGTAATTTGTAAAGTAGCGTAGGTATGCCTTGCACAGTGAAAAGTAATGTGCTTGGTGATACCTGCTTTCATTACCCATTCACGGAGTTTTAAGTTATGCCAGGCACTGTAATACAATCCTTCAAATACTTTATCATCCTGCTTTCTTCTTTCGCCTAAAAGCGAAAAGGCTTGTTCTGAAATGGGCAATGTTTCTGCTCCCTTTGTTTTCTTCTGCCTGAAACGGATGTAATACCCTGACTGCTCAGAGTGCTGCACTTCTGACCAAACTAACTTTTCTATATCCGACCAACGCAAACCACTTAATGCAGAAAAGATGAAAGCATTTTTGAGCACCGGCATTTCACACTCCACTTTTGCTGCCGCCTGTAATTCTTCCAAAGTGAGAAACTCTCTATCTGGATCATCTGACCTGATGCCCTCCACCTGGTTTGCCGGATTGGTTTGTATGATGCCTTCTTTTACTGCTTCCTTCAAAGCTGCGGTTACCTTGCTGAAATAGGAGGACTGTGAATTTTGAGAAAGGTGCTTATTGGTTTTGCTCTTGGCTTCAGATATGAGATAGGTTTTGAAATCTTCCAGCCAGTTTTTATCAATGTCTTTAAATGAAGCACCATTCTTTGCAAACTTCTTCAAGTGTTTCAGCACACTATCCCAATTGCCCCAATTACCCTCGCTGCCTTTTCGTTTCTCGGTAAGCCTTTCAAAGTAGGCAATGAAACTGCCTTTCGCTTTATCGGTATCCCGAAAGCCATATTCTTCATTCTTTATCTGGAGCAATCTTTTTGACCGGATGGCTTCTGCCAGGATCATTGTTTTGCGGTTCTCTTCCTTCTGCTCTTTGGTGAGCTTGCCTTTCTCCGGCTCGGGTATGAGGTATAATTGTAAATACTCATAGTCTCTTTTACCATCATTATAGTAATCAAGATACAGGCTGATTTTATCGCCCTTTTTGCGTTGTCTTAAAGTTACTGTCATGCTTCAGTTAATTTGAATAGTTCGTTGATAGCTGTTCGGGGGATACGGGTACTTCTGCCCAGCTTACCTGCTTTGAGTTCGCCTTTGTCGATGAGCCTGTAAATGGTCCATCGGCTGGCGTTGATTAACTGGCAGGCTTCATCTACGGTTAGAAATTCCTTTTGAGAAATGGCAGGGTTGTACATGGCTTTCTCGGTTTCTTTCTTTATGGCCACTTCAATTTTTTCATCCCGCTTCCGTTGTTTGTATGCTCTCTTGGCACAGGTATCTGAGCAAAACTGTGTAACAGTAGTCTTGGCGGTAAACCGGTTACCGCAGTGCTGACAAGTTTTTTGTAGACGAATGTTGCTGCTCATTTTGTTGCCTATTGTAGCTACATGTAGCAGCTTGTAGCTGTATGTAGCATGTTCTCTCCCGAGTGTTGCCTGATTTGTGAGCAACAAATCTGGGCAACAATCAGGCAACAAATATAAGTAAAAAAGTAGAGTTTGGCAACAACTAAAAGAAAGATAAACGAGCTAAAAGCTAACAATAACAGGCATTTATGAAACAAAGGAAAGATAGTTACTTTCCGATACAAAACTTCCCAAATATCGTTCCCAGTATATCTCTGTCTATTTCCACCTGCCCGGTGATCTCACCGAGGTAGTGCAGGCAGCGGCGGATGTCAAGTGCAATCAGATCGCCGGGAAGATTATTAGTCATGCCCAACTGTATATCATTAAGTGAGCGTTGTACTTCTCTGAGAGCGGCATGATGTCTTGCATTGGTTACAATAGTGCCCTCCGATAATATATCGCCGGATATGGCATTGCGAAACAAGGTTTCTTTCAGCACATCAATATGTTGTTTTTCTTTTGCAGAAATACATATCACCTGAACCCCTATACCTGAAATCTTTTCACGAAAAGATGATTCTCCGATGCGGTCAATTTTATTGGCAACAAGCAGGTATTTCAATTTATCCCTTTCAAACTGCAACTGTTGCTGTCTTAACTCTTCCGGTGTTGTATCGGCAGCATCAAAAAGTCCTATCACCACATCGGCACTGCGCATTTTGCTGAGGCTTTTTCCAACTCCTATCTTTTCAATGGTATCTGTAGTATGCTCCCTGATACCGGCAGTATCTATAATACGGAAAATAATGCCATTGATATTGAGAGTTTCTTCAATAGTGTCGCGGGTAGTACCGGCAATATCGCTTACAATAGCCCGGTCTTCATTCAGCAGGGCATTAAGCAGGGTAGATTTCCCGGCATTGGGTTTACCTATAATTGCTACACTTACTCCATTCTTTATAGCATTACCCAGCCTGAAAGATTCAATCAGTGCATCTGTTTGCTTTTTCAGTTCAGCAATTAATAAATTGAATTGTTTGCGATCGGCAAACTCCACATCTTCCTGCGAAAAATCAAGCTCCAGTTCTATCAATGCTGCAAACTCTACTAACTTATCCCTTAGCCGGCTTAGATCGCCCGAGAAACCACCACGCAGTTGTTTCAGCGCGGTTTCTTTTGCAGCAAAATTTTGCGAGGCTATAACATCTGCTACAGCCTCAGCCTGGGTAAGATCCATTTTCCCGTTAAGGAATGCTCTTTGGGTGAACTCACCGGGTTTGGCAAGCCTTGCCCCTTTGCGGATGCAAGCATCAATGATCTGCTGCTGAATAAAGGGGGAACCATGGCAACTGATTTCTACTGTGTCTTCGCCTGTATAAGATTTGGGTGATTTAAACAATGAGATCACTACTTCATCCAATACAATATCTCCATCCTTTAAAAGCCCTACATGCAGTGTATGCGAAGTTTGTGCTGCTATATCTTTGGAAGGGAATAACGAATTAATTATTTCGAAACTTTCTGCACCGCTCAGCCTGATCACTGCAATAGCCCCCACTCCTGGTGCTGTGGCCAATGCCACAATCGTATCTTCCCAACCGGTTAATTGTACTGCCATTCTGCAAAAATACAATTATCGCAAATGCGCAACAGCCATCAGCTACCGGTCGTCGTTATCTATATTTGCTACCGCATATTTTTTAACCTCATTGATCGTCATCTCATCCAACACAGCTACCAATGTTTTATAACTGCTTTCCATGGTTGGTTTGATAATGGTAAGTAGAGTATTGGTAGCGCGGTTATTATTTATCGCTGTTGTTTTAGCAATAATCCGTTCTCTCAATTGTTTTACGCCGGTATTTAAATCAATCACTTCAAAATCATTATTATTTTTAGCAAAGCCATCATAACACAAGAGTTTATTATCTATAGATAACAAAATAGTTATTGTCCTGCTGGCAGGTGCCGGGGTGCTGTTCCCCTTTTCCGTTGGCATATACAACTTAATGGCAGTGGGTTGAATAAGCATAGCACTGAAAATAAAGAATGTGATGCAGGAACTGCTGAATATCACAATCTGTTAACCGATTTCAGACCCAATAAATATGTTGATTATCCCTGTTATTTATATTCCAGCAATCTATACACATGCGTTGTAAAAATGCAAAAAAAATCCCCTTATTGCTAAGGGGATTTATAAGTTTTGTTTTATTGCAGGTGGATTATTGCTCAGCAAGCTGGAATGTAACCGGTTGCTTACGGTAAGCTTTTACCTTGCGTCCGTTTTGTACGGCAGGAGTCCATTTAGGTCCCTTCCGTATAGCGTTTACACAAATTTCAGCCAGTTTGGTACCTTTCATGGTAAGCGCTTCCACATCACTGATATTTCCTTCTTTATCCACGATAAACTGTACGAGGCAGGTACCCGTTTTACCAGCTTCCTGCAATTCGTCAATATATCTGTTGATTTCCCTGGAAATATATTTTGTCCAGGCTTTTTCCCCACCGGGGAATTCAGCTTCGATCTCCACCTTCTGAAAAACTTTATCCTCATCTTCTTTCGGCGCAGTCACTACACCGCCTTTATCTTCTACAGGCGGGGCTGTAATTCCCAGGTCTTTTGTACCTTCCTGGTTTACAGTGCTGATCGCTACATCTTTAAGTTCTTCCACTTGTTTCATTTCTTCTTCAGGCTTTACCTCTTCGTCTTTTACCACTTTAGGTGGGGTAAACTTTGCCATCTCAATTTTGGGTGGATCTGGTGGTTTTGGGGGTGGTGGCGGAGGAGGTTCAACAGGTTGCTCCTGCTTAACATCAACCATTTCCACTTCCTTCACCTGTATCTGTTTATTTGATTTGGGTCCTTCAAACTTTGCAGATAAAATTGAAATTACCATAATCAATATGGCTACAGAAGCAGTAATGAGTAATGCCCGCCAAAGCCGGGATGCGTACTTAGAGCGAAGCTCATAAGCACCATACGTCTTATTACGACCATCAAAGATGATATCAATAAGATTGGCATTTAAAATTTTATTTCCTTCCATAATATCTTTTTAGATTATGATATAAGATGCAGAACCAATAGTGATTCCACAAATTATTTTTTTAAATTCCGTTCGACTTTTCAGTAGCTAGCAGTAATTCATTTTCCTGGGGAGAGATGTTTACCATCGCAAATTTCTTCACTTCGTTAATAGACATCTCATCAAGGATAGCTACCACGTTTTGATAGGTGGCTTCATCATTGGGTTTAATTACCACTACAAAGTCTTCGGGCTTGGTGTTTTTCTTTTTCTCAATGATCACATCCCTGATTTTTTTATAATCAGAAATCTGAATCTTGGTGGGATCATCTCCTTCGTAATAATACACCCCATTATTTTTTCCAAGCATTATAGTCAACGCTCCTGAAGCTTTTACTTTGGTTTGTTCTTCAGGCTTCTCCGTATCTTTCGGCATTATCAATTGCATTGCCGTAGGCTGGGCCATAGTTGTAGAGAAGATAAAGAAAGTAATCAACAGGAAGCCGAGATCTACCATCGGGGTCATATCTACCCTTGTGGAGAGTTTTTTGGCTTTTTTGACGCCCGGGCCTTTATGGCCACCACCGCCGCCTTCGTCTATCGCTGCCATAGTATTATTTTTTTTATAATAACAAAATAGAATTAACTGTAAGTAGTTACTTTTTACCAGTTCCTAACTGGTTTTGCCTGGTATTCCACAATGCAGTTCCCACTGGGGCATCACGGAATTTAGTAACTAACTGAAACTTGTTAATATCATTACGTTTAAACGCTTCCAGCACATTCCTGATTACAGGGTACTTGGTAGCATCATCTGCTTTAATTAACCAGGATGTCTTCTTGCCGGCATAAGTAGATTTTGCATCTCTTATCCAGTAATACAACTCACCGCCGGTAGAGTCAGGAACAGGGATACCTGGTTGTTTCAGGGTTTTCTGCTGTTCCTGGTCCATTGCCAGCAATTGTTTGAATGCGGCAAAGGGAACACCAATACTGGGTGCATTTGTAAATGCTTTGATATCCGCCGGAGTAAGCCCTAACTTGCGTGTTTCGTTCAGGTTTTCAGCGATGGACTTTCTTGCATTAGGATCATCCATCTGCACAAAAACCCGTCCATCCTTGTCAATGGTAACCAGAAAAGCATCCGTTTCAGGCACCTTATCGGCTGACACTGAACTTGGGAATTTTACTTCCACCGGCTCCTCTGGCTTAAATTTGGTAGCAAGGATGAAAAAGGTAAGGATCAGAAACGACACATCCACAAAAGCGGTCATATCTACCCATGTACTTTTCTTTGCTATTTTAGCTTTAGGCATTTTGCAAAATTTTAAATTGACTTATAAGATGCAGTACTGAATAACTTCCATACACTGTACCCAATTATTTATAAAGGGATGCAAAGCTTTGAGTCAGTGTAAAGCCAGATTCGTCAATACCATAAGTAATAGAGTCAATCTTAGTAGTAAACACGTTGTACATAATGAGGGCGAAAGACGAGGTAGCAATACCTACTGCTGTATTATACAAAGCTTCCGCAATACCCACAGCCAGTTCTGCAGCAGCGCCGGCTCCGCCTTCTTCACCTAAGGCTCCAAACGACCGGATCATACCCATTACCGTACCCAGCAAGGCAACCAGTGTACCTACTGATGTGATGGTAGATAAAAACACCAGGTTTTTTTGCAGCATTGGAAGTTCCAGCGCAGTGGCTTCTTCAACTTCTTTTTGTATAGCCATTACTTTTTGTTCTGTAGTCAGTTCGCCTTCCGTAATCAGTTCTTTGTATTTACGAAGACCGGCTTTCATCACATTACCAACAGAACCTTGTTGTTTATCGCATTCAGAAAGTGCGGCATCAACATTTTTGTTAGCAAGATGATATTGAACTTTTCTCACAAACTCGGATATAGAACCTTTACCGGTTGCTTTGGAGATAGTGAGAAATCTTTCAATAGAAAATACAATTACCATCAAAAACATTCCAATAAGAACGGGCACGATGATACCTCCTTCATACATACGGTGCCAGGGGCCAAGGGGTCCTTTGTGCTCAGGCCAAAATCCACCATTGGGATCGGGTTTTGAAAACCCTGAGTCAGCTCCTAATACAAATCTCCAGAACAAATAACCCGCAATGATACATACTACAGGGGCCAGCCATGATATGATGTTACTGCTTCCCTTAGGTTGAACAGATGTTGACGCTTTCACGGAGGAAGCGGTTGCGGTTGGTTTAGTTTCAGCCATAATTCTTGATTTTTTGAATTAAAAAAAATTACAAATTTTAATGAGTGGTTTTGATTTACAATTCTAATAAAAAAAAATTACTTCTTTAAAATAACTGCGGAAAATATCGTTGGGGTGGCAATATAGTAAATTTCTTATACCAACTACAAAATTGGTTTTTGTTTTTTTTATTTCCGCCCTTCCCGGCTATTGTATCCTACACCCTATTGAGCTTTTTCAGGAGCTTTAATACCATCTCTGAAAAAAGAAATACTATTATTCGTGTTATTGCTATTTTCGTTTCCCATATTAAAATAAATACCCTTATGCCTATCCGGTTTTTATCCCTTACATTACTGATCTTAACACTCTCCCTGACCACCCTGTCTCAAAAAAAGCAACCTCCTGCCCCTGCCCAACCCGTACCTGTTACTCCTAAAGCTCCAGCTTCTCCAAAGCCTGGACCAAAACCTTATAATGAGGTAATAACAAAAAATGCCGGCACAGATTCGGGACTTTTCCTAATTCACAAACTCGATGATAAATATTACCTTGAAATCCCCGATTCTCTAATCAACAGGGATATTCTTGTGGTAAACCGCATTGCTAAAGCTGCAGCCGGTATGCGTAATTTCTTTTTTGGATATGCCGGTGATATGATTGGAAGCAACGTGATACGCTTTGAAAATGGCCCAAACCATAAATTATTTCTCAAAAAAGTATCCTTTGATGAAATTTCCAAAGATTCTACTCAGTCTATGTTCAGGGCAGTAAACAATTCGAACCTGTTACCCATTGTTGCTTCTTTTGACATACAATCTCTTGCTACAGATTCTACCGGCACCGTTATTGATTTTACCAGCTATGTTTCGGGAGACAATGATGTCCTCTTTTTTAGTACTAATGCCAAAACAGCTTTCCAGGTGGGTTCCTTTCAGTCTGATAAATCTTATATCCTCAATATCAAAAGCTATCCGCTGAATGTAGAAATTAAAACAGTAAAAACTTATAGCAAAGTCAGCTCTCCTTCTGTTCCGGGCAGAACATCCGGCAACGATGGTCAAAGCATAATGTACACGATAGAGCTAAATAGTTCCCTGGTACTACTCCCCCGCACCCCCGCCCGCCAACGTTTTTTCGACCCGAGAGTAGGCTATTTTGCAAGGAGTTATACAGATTTTGATGCAAATCCCCAGGGCATTAAAGATGTATCTATTATAGTACGATGGAGACTTGAACCTAAATCAGAAGATATAGATAAATATACGCGGGGTGAACTGGTAGAACCCAAAAAGCAAATCGTGTATTATATAGATCCCGCCACCCCCAAAAAATGGGTTCCGTATCTTATACAGGGCGTAAATGACTGGCAGGCTGCTTTTGAAAAAGCCGGGTTTAAGAACGCCATTATTGCAAAAATGGCACCCACCCCGCAGGAGGATTCTACCTGGAGCCTCGAAGATGCCCGGTATTCGGCAATTGTATATAAACCATCCATCGTTGCCAATGCCAGTGGTCCAAATGTGCACGACCCGCGCTCAGGCGAAATACTGGAAAGCCATATCAACTGGTACCACAATGTAATGACACTCCTGCGCAAATGGTATTTTGTGCAGTGCGCCCCTACTGATCCACGTGCCAGGAAAATGACTTTTGACGATGAACTTATGGGACAGTTGATCCGGTTTGTTTCGTCTCATGAAGTAGGGCATACCCTGGGGCTGAGGCATAATTTCGGTTCAAGTTCTACCGTACCCGTTGAAAAACTGCGTGATAAGAAATGGGTGGAATCTCACGGACATACTCCTTCTATTATGGATTATGCCCGCTTTAATTATGTAGCCCAGCCTGAAGACCAAATTGGTGAAAACGGATTATTTCCACGAATTGGTGATTATGACAAATGGGCTATTGAATGGGGGTATCGCTGGTACCCTGAGGCTAAGACCCCGGAAGAGGAAGCCCCCATACTCAACAAACTGACTATAGAAAAACTGAAAGACAAAAGATTGTGGTTTGGTACCGAAACCAATCCGGATGATCCACGCTCTCAAAATGAAGACCTGGGAGATAATGCTATGCTTGCCGGTACTTATGGTATTAAAAACCTTCAAAGAATTATTCCTAACCTGATGGAATGGACAAAAGAACCAGATAAGGATTATGAAAACCTGTCTGATTTGTATAGTGAAGTAACTATACAGTTTGGCCGGTATATGGGACATGTGGTAAAGAATATTGGGGGGATTTATGAAACACCCAAAACAGTTGAACAACCAGGAGTGGTATATGAATATGTACCTGCGTCCATACAAAAAGAAGCAATGACATTCCTGAATAGACAATTATTTACCACACCAACATGGTTGATAAATAATGAAATTCTAAATCGTATAGGCAATACCGGTATTTCTGTAATTAGCCAGCGGCAGGATGCTATACTAAACCGGCTGATCAGTACTACCACTATCAGCAAATTGTTAAGCATGGAAGCTGAGGAAAAAAGCAAAGCATACAGAGCTACAGATATGCTGTCAGATCTTAGCAGAGGTATCTGGAGTGAACTCAAATCCAGAAAACCTATAGATATTTATCGCCGCAACCTTCAAAAATCATACATAGAGAGAATAAGGCAGATTGTTAATCCGCCTAACACCTCTTTTGGCGGAATATTTTTCAGTATAGGTTCGCCCGCAGCAATGACTGATACTAAAAAAAGCGATATTATTTCCGTTCTTAAAGGCAACCTCCGGGAAATAAGGGCGGAAATCAAAGCAGCTTATCCCGGAGTTGATGACAATATGACTAAATATCACCTGCAGGACCTTGCAGACAGAATAGACCAAATACTTAATCCTAAAAATTAATTAGGGCTTGGGTCATCTTCAAGGTTCAGCAGTTCTACTTTTCTGAAATCAATCTCCTGCCCTTCGCTCTGCAGGGCGATATAACCTGATTTCAGGAGTTTACCGTCAATTTTTATTGTGGGATCATAGTTGTTAACCACACCGCCACCTATCTGTGGTTTGGAATATTGCAATACCGTATCGCCATTGATGATATGTGTAATCAGTGAATCACCCAGGACAATCGCCTCGGCTCTTACCCATTGTTCTCCTTCATAAGTTTTAGAACTGGACTCTATACAATGTCTTGGATCAATCACCCCCTTATATACAACATCTGTACCCGGAGAACACATATTGCCAGTGGGGCGGGGATTGCCATCACCCAGACCCGCCAGCAACTGCATTTCCACAGAGATAGGCCAATCCTGATCTTTACGCATAGTGCGTGGATCCTGAGAATGCAACATTACACCGCTATTCTTCAAAGTATACTCCGGCGCATCTTTTCGCCATATACCCGTGAAACGGTATTCCACTACAAGGTGATAATAAGAAAATGGTGTTTTGAAATATAAATGCCCAAACTGATTATTGAAAGAATCATATTGATCATACCTTACTTTAATAAGACTATCCTCCACACGGAAAGTATTACCAAAGTTCTCCCCAACTTCATGATGGTTAATTTTTACTATCCAGTCGTTAATATCTTTTCCATTGAAGAGAGAAATCCATTTTTCGCTGTGCGGCGTTTTGTTACCTGGCACTTCGGTACAAGCACTGAACAAACAACCATTCAGGATCAGCAAATAAGCAACAATCATTCTATGCATAATTATTATTCCTTTCAGTTATTTTAAAAAGTAAAAGCTGCAAAGATATCGTCTATTCTTTTCCCGGGCCATATATTGGCATTCCATTTCTCGTCCCGGTATGTTTCCCCTCATCTACTGTAATTTTCCCATTCACCATCACATACTTAATTCCTACTGAATAAGCATGCGGTTTCTCAAATGTGGCCATATCTTTCACCTTGTTCTCATCAAAAATTACTATATCGGCAAACATCCCCGGTGTCAGCATTCCACGATGATTCAACTGAAATTTCTGAGCAGGCAGAGAGGTCATTCTTCTGACTGCTTCTTCCAGTGATATTACTTTTTCTTCCCGTACATATTTGCCAAGCACTCTCGCATTGGTGCCATACCCGCGGGGATGCGGCATACCTTCATTCCATACCCTGATAGCAGCATCGCAGGCAAACATATTAAACGGATATTGCATAATGCGCGTTACATCGTCTTCGCTCATGCCATGAAAAACCGCACCTGCCCCGCCATTCATCATAATATCTATCACCGTTGCCGCCTCTTCCTTCATCCTGTGTTTTCTTCCCTGCATCAGGTTGATCTGTTCAATACTTTTTCCATTGTAAGTACTGTCGGCCTTATAACTGGCTACAACTGCATAGCTAAAATGTTTCAGTTTTCTCTTCTTTAATTGTTGTATCATATATCTAACCACATACTTTTTAACCTCCGGGCGCTGCAACCTGTTCACAATAGAATCCTGTCCGTCTGCAAGTATTTCGTCGGGTAATAGTGTGCTGATAGAAGTACTGCTGGCTGTATAGGGATACTGATCTATAGTTACTTCAATACCTTCTTTTCTTGCAGCATCAATTATGCCTAATGTCTCTTTACTCCTTCCCCAGTTTTGCTGTCCGCTTACTTTGAAATGCGATATCTCTACCGGAATTTTAGCTTCCCGTCCTATGGTCAGCGCTTCATTTATAGCGTCTCGTACTTTATCTCCTTCATTGCGCATATGCGATGCATATACCCCATGATACCTGGCAGCTACTTTCGCCAGATCAATAATCTCCGGTGTTTTAGTATATGTTCCCGGGATATAGATCAACCCGGTTGACAAACCCACTGCTCCCTCTTTCATAGCTCTTTCAACCAGTAATTCCATCAGACGGATCTCTTCCGGGGTTGCATCGCGGTTGGCTCTTCCCATCACTGATTTGCGCACATCATTGTGGCCGATAAGGGTAGCCACATTGATAGACAAATGAATTGAATCGAGTTTTTTAAAATATGCTGCAATATCCACATTGGATGCGCCACAGTTGCCCGTTACAACAGTAGTAACCCCATCGTATATGAAACTTTCGGCAGCCGGCACTTTCTCTTCATCGCCTTCAATATGCGTATGCACATCTATAAAACCGGGTGCTACAATCAGTCCGCCTGCATCTATTACCCTTGCAGCATAAAAAGCCAGCCCCCTGCCTGTTTTTATTATCATATCACCCTTTACTGCAATATCGCCGTAATACCAGTTGTTGCCGGTACCATCAATAATTTTACCATTGCGTATCAGGATATCACAACGCTCCTGTGCCTTGAGCAATGCAGGAAAAAGCAGTATCAGCAGGAATTTGTTCAACAGTTTGGTTTTATTATGAAGGTATTTTAATGTCTGTTATACGAGTTGGTATCAGTTTATTTCATCCAGCCGAAAAAAATCTTTTGCCCTGATTCCTTTTTCAGTCATTGCAAGGGTACAACATTCATGTACGGGGTCGTGTTCAAAAAATAAAATAAAATTATTCTGCAGGGCTTCCTGCAAAAATGCTTTTTTCTCCTGCAGTGTTGTCAGCGGAAACATATCATAGGCCATCACATATGGAATTGGAATATGACCGGCAGAGGGTAGCAAGTCGGCCACATATACAATTGTTCTTCCCTTATAATTATTGATCTGCGGCAACATCATAGCCTGGGTATGTCCGTTGACAAACCTGATGGTGATATCTTCCATAAAAGCTATATCTTCTTTCACTTCAATCATCCTCAGTTTACCACTGTCCTGGATAGGCTGTATATTTTCTTTAAGAAAAGATGCTTTCTCCCTGTCGTTGGGTTTTATTGCCCATTGCCAGTGTTCTTCATTGCTCCAATACACTGCATTCTTAAATGCAGGGAGCATTTTATTTTTTTCAATCACTATCGCACCACCTGCATGATCAAAGTGTAGGTGTGTAAGTAATACATCGGTAATATCATCACGGTGAAAACCATATTTTGCAAGCGATTTGTCAAGCGTATCCTCACCATGCAGATAATAGTGTCCGAAAAATTTTGAATCCTGCTTATTTCCCAGTCCGGTATCTACGAGTATAAGCCTGTCCTTATGTTCAATCAGCAATGAACGCATGGCCCAGGAGCACAAATTATTTTCATCGGCAGGATTCAGTTTATTCCACATACTCTTGGGCACTACCCCAAACATTGCACCCCCATCCAGCTTAAAATATCCTGTATTAACCGTATATAAATTCATGTTGCCAAATTGATTTACTGTTTCAATCTGCTAATTTAAATGTTATTTGGATTGATAGAAGATTCTTAATCCACCCAGACTTATGGTCATGCGTTTGACAATTTAGCTCCATTTTGCTTTACCACCTTCATAGTGAAAAGCAGTGCAATGAGCCCCAGCACAAAAAATACTATAAGGACAAGGACTGAATTGCGTATGCTGCCGGTAATATCTTCAAGAAACCCGAAAGATAATAAGCCGATTGCAAGAGCGATTTTTTCAGTTACATCATAAAAACTGAAGAAGGAAGTGGTGTCTTTGGTTTCAGGCAGAAACTTTGAATAGGTACTCCTGCTCATAGATTGTATTCCGCCCATAATCAACCCAACACAGCAGGCAAGTAAATAAAACTGCATTTGGGTCTGTATATAGTAAGCCCACACACATACTACTATCCATATCAATACGGCGATGATCAGAACCCTTAAATTTCCGATACGTTTTGACAGGCGGCTCATTGCAATGGCGCCAATAATGGCAACAAGCTGGATCAGAATCAACGTAAATAATAATTTTGGTTCATCTTCCTTGTTGGGAAATATCTCCTTTTTGCTGAAGCCTGCAGCAACCAGCATTACCGTTTGCACTCCCATGCTATACAGAAAAAAAGAAAGCAGGAATCTGCGCAATACAGGCATCTGTTTAAGTTGTGAAAATACAATGGACAATTCTTTAAAGCCGTTTGCAAAAACATTTTTCTTTGCCCGCCTCTCTTTTAAACTGGGCAGGGGCAGCACTCTTAACGTAAGCTGGGCGAAACCAAACCACCACAATCCGGCAAGCAGAAAAGAAAGGCGTACGGGAAAAGTACTTTCGGTACCGCCAAGTCCAAACCATTCCGGCTTTACGATAATTACAAAACAGATAATTTGCAGTAACACACTTCCTATATAGCCCAGTACATAACCTTTTGCGCTGATACGGTCCTGATCTTCGGGGGCAGCTATATCCGGCAGATAAGAATTGTAAAACACCAGGCTGCTCCAGTACCCGATAGCGGCAAGTGCAAAAAGTATGACCCCTAGTTCAATCCTTCCTGGTGTAAAAAAGACAAGCCCGCAACAGGATATGGAACCTATAATACAAAATATCCTGAGATACACTTTTTTATTGCGCCGGTAATCTGCAATGGATGACAATACAGGTGAAGAAACCGCTACCAGTAAAAAAACGACTGCCAGGGCATAGTCGAGCAAAGAGGTATTAATGAATTTCCTTCCAAAAAAACTAACCACATGCTCACCGTTTCCATTGTTGGCTTGAGTAATACCAACATAATATGCAGGAAAAATAGTAGTGGTAATAACAAGATTGTATACACTGTTGGCCCAGTCATACATGGCCCAACCGTTTATCACTTTTTTGGAAGCTGTTTGCATGAGGAAAAGGGTTGCTGTACTACTTCAGGTACCCTGTATATATCAGCAGAAGCAGTATAATACCTGCAATAATACGGTAAATACCAAATAAACGAAAGCCATGCCGTTGCAGGAAGCCAATAAAAAACTTAATGGCTATAATGGCTACAATGAACGCTACCACATTGCCTATCACAAATGCCTGTGTATTGGCAGTTGAACCCAACACAATCTTGTAGCCCTTTATCTCTCCTGATGCTGATGGATATTCTTTCAAAAAAAGTTTATAAACTGTGGCAGCAAGCATGGTAGGCACTGCCAGGAAAAATGAAAATTCAGCGGCAAGCGTGCGTGTAAGCTTTTGCTGCATACCACCAATAATGCTCGAAGCGCTGCGGCTTACTCCGGGAATCATGGCTATACATTGCCAGATACCAATTACAAATGCCCTGCCATAGCTGATATCTTTGTCTTGAGTAATGCTTTGTTTTTGAAACAGTCTGTCTATAAACAAAAGTACTATTCCTCCAAGCAGTAATGTAATCGCCACAACAAGGGGACTTTCGAGCAGGGTATCAATTTTATCTGAAAAAAGTTTACCCAATACTAATGCCGGGATGACAGCTATAGCAAGTTTTATATAAAACTGCCACTTTCCAAAGTCAAAAAATTTACGCCAGTACAGCACTATTACAGATAATATCGCTCCGAGCTGAATTGCTATTTCAAATATTTTAGTGAAATCGCTCTCAGATATTCCCATCAGCGAGCTGGCAATAATCATGTGCCCGGTAGAAGAAACGGGAAGAAACTCGGTAATACCTTCTATAATGGCAATAATAATAGCCTGAATGATACTCATGTGGTAATAATATTTGCAATAAAGATAAAAGTGTCTTTCATAATTATAAGAAATGCGATGGGATCCATCGCATTTCGGTTATTCAAAAAATCGGCTGTTTATTTTTCGCTGCCGGCAGGTTTGCGCATGATAGCATAGACTTCTATCAGTAAACCTGCTACCAGTAGTATAGGAGCTATTGTTATACGTCTTGTACTATATACTTCATTATAATTAAATACTTTGGGATCCGGGCTTTTCCCACCTGACATCAGCAAAAGTGCAATCACCATTACGACTCCCCCTATTGTCATCCACATATAGTTTTGCTTACTGAACAGTAAACTGGTAGGTTTTTTTTCAGACATATTTCCAAATTGAGCCTGCAAGATAAGTAAAACAGGACTTTTACAGCATGCAAAGTTTGCAAGGGTATATGTGTCCGGATATCAATCATATTGCTTCCCTGTAATTTTCGGGGAAAACACTTAGAGAGAATACCGAAAATGAGTTAATATCTGTCGTTTTTCACATGATGTTAGTACTTTCTGCTACGATTTTTGAAGGATAACCAGTAGGTTTGTAAAAATTCATTTCTATGAGCGACGTCTCAAGCCTCTCTGATTTTCTGGATCCTGTTGACAGGGTCCGGTTATCTCACGATGAAGGTTATTCCGATGGACTGATCGGTAGGACGATACTTGCCAACGAAGATGAAATACCCGACCTCGATAATGCAGATATAGTGCTTGTAGGATGCGGGGAGCAAAGAGGCGATGCCAATAGTGCCTATTCACTCGCTCCCGATGTTATTCGCAGTCAATTTTACAATTTACATTACTGGCACAAAGACATCAGGATTGCAGATATTGGTAATATTAAATGTGGCGCTACCCTGCATGATTCCTACGCAGCATTAAGAACTGTGGTTAGCGATCTGATCAGTATTGACAAAACAGTTATCATTTTAGGAGGCAGCCACGATTTAACACTTGCCCAATACGACGCTTATAAGTCAATCCGAAAAATCATAGAGGCAACTACTATTGATGCACTCATTGATCTCAAGACCGACAGTCCATTGAAAAGTAAGAATTTTTTGATGGAGATGCTTACGGGAGAGCCTAATTTTATTCGCCACTATAATCATATCGCATTTCAAAGTTATCTTGTACACCCGGGTATGCTTGAAACTCTCGATAAATTGAGATTCGATTGCTACAGGCTGGGAACAGTAAAAGAGCACATTGATGAAATGGAACCTGTTTTGCGCAACAGCCAATTACTTAGCTTCGATATCAGCGCTTTACAAAACTCAGCAGCCCCGTCAAATTTCCTTTCTCCCAACGGGCTGAACGGGGAAGAAGCCTGTTCGCTGATGCGCTTCGCCGGTATGAGTCCTGATATGAGCAGTCTGGGTATATATGGTTATAGCGTGGAAAATGACACCCAGCAGCTTACCGCAAAACAAATTGCTCAAATGCTCTGGTATTTTATTGACGGCAGATGGCAGGGCAAACACGAAGCATTACTTGCAGAGCGAGAATCTTTTTTTGAGTTTAATACCGCTTTTGCAGAAATAGATACCATTTTTCTTCAGAGCAAAAAAACCGGGCGCTGGTGGATGCAACTTCCCGATAAATCCTATATCGCCTGTTCTTACCAGGACTATATACAGGCAAGCAGTAACGAAATACCAGAACGCTGGTTACGTGCACAGGAGCGTAGTTAACCCCATTACATTTTCAGGAGCAAATACCAGATAAATCAATAGTATCTTTCCCTGAAATTTTCATTACATATTCAACAACCTATGTATGGTATTGTAAATATTAACGGATGATACATTTATTGAAAATAAATCTACTTGTGCGATGGTTGCTTCCAATAGTCTGCCTGTTCCTGTTTTATTCCTGCTCGGTATCGCATCGCATTCACCAATTTGCACAAAAAGAGCTGTTCACTGATTCTGTTTTGGCAAATGGTCATGCCGGCATATCTATTTTCGACGCAGATGCAAACCGCACGCTATATGATTACCAGGGCGACAAATATTTTGTCCCTGCCAGCAATACCAAAATCATAAGCCTTTATACCGGTTTAAAATATCTGAGCGACAGCCTGCCGGGGCTGGCCTATCAGGATGGTAAGGATACCATGTATGTAATGGCAACAGGAGACCCGTCTTTTCTGCATCCTGACTTTAACCAACAACCTGTATTTAATTTTTTAAAGCAACAATCAAAACCCATTGCCATGACGGGCAACAACTGGCAATCGCAGGCATGGGGCAGCGGTTGGATGTGGGATGATTACAACAGTGCATATATGGCTGAACGCAGTCCTTTTCCAATATATGGCAATGTTATCCGATGGATACAGATACGGGATTCGAGCAGCATAAGTGCAATGGCCCGCAATGAATCTTTTATTTACTCAGAACCTGATATTAACTGGAAAGTGAATTTTAACGGAGATACCGGAACAACAAAATTTACTGCTGAACGGGCATTTACAGAAAATAAATTTTTTATTACACAGGGCAAAGAACCTTATATGACTATTGATGTCCCTTTTATTACCAACGGGTTTAACTCTGCACTTGATCTGATTAAAGACTCTCTTGGCAAAACAATTGAACTGACGACTACCAATATCCAGCCCGGCCGACTGATACATTCGCAGCCTGTGGATGCTCTGTTTCGTCTGATGATGCACCGCAGTGATAATTTTTTTGCCGAACAAACTTTACTGATGGCAGCTAATACAAAACTGGGGGTGATGTCGGACACTAAAATGACAGACTATATGCTGAATAATGATTTGAAAGATTTTCCTCAACATCCGATCTGGGAAGATGGAAGCGGGCTTAGCCGTTACAACTTATTTACCCCACGTGATTTTGTGTGGATTTTGCAGAAAATGAAAAATGAATTTGGAATTGAAAGGTTAAAAAACATTTTACCCACAGGCGGCACTGGCACTTTGAAAAATTATTACAAAAAAGACAGTACCAATATCTTTGCCAAAACAGGATCATTATCGGGCGTCGTTTGTATCAGCGGGTATTTGTATGGCAAAAAGGGCAAGTTGATGATATTTTCAGTACTCGTAAATAACGATACCCGTATTGCCTGGACCATCAGAAGAAAAATAGAAACATTTCTCGAAAAAGTAAGAGATTTGAACTGATATGCTCCAAAGAAAAAAAACAGACGTTGACATTATTAAAGATATTCTTAAAGCTGTGCTGGAGGCAAGGCCGGATTCCGACTTTGTGAAAAGCCTTACTTTTCAGTATGAAGAGCGGGGTGGATTAAGTAAAAAACAACTGGAAGGATTATATCATAAAGCAGTAAAGATTTCATCAATCCCCGAAAACAAATTAATCACCCTTGAAGCCATCATTAAAAAAAAACCTACAAAATTCAAATCTGCTCCACCCAAACCTACACCACTTTATAAGAAAGATGAAGCAGCCGGTAAAATGATTCACGATATTCTTGCAAAATATCCACAACACAAAATGGTGTTGTTTTATAAAGTAAAATATGATAACAATGAAACTCTGCATGCTTCGGAAATAGCTGACCTGCAACGCCTTTGCAAACTATTGACATAGAATGCAGCCTGTTATGTAGTTTACCCACACTATATTTGCGCTCCTATATATGAGTGACTCACAAAAAAGTCAGTTATCAGGTGCAGGACTTGCGTTATTAGCCACTATTATCTGGTCGGCGAATTTTATTATCGCAAGAGCAGTTATACACAGTATCCCGCCATTCAGCCTTTCTTTCTTCAGATGGCTTTGTGCGGCAATTGTTATACTGCCTTTTTCGTTCAAAAAAATATATGAAGAAAGAAAAGCACTTGTACAAAATTGGAAATACCTGTTCTGGACCGCACTATGGGGAATTACACTGTTCAACACTTTCATATATATAGGCGGGCACTATACTACGGCTACCAATCTGGCCCTTATTGGTTCCACCTCCTCCCCCATTATCTCCATTATTCTTGCACGTATTTTTTTGAAAGAGCAAATTGGCTGGTTGAAATTTTCCGGAATGTTGCTTTGCATTACAGGAGTATTAATTTTATTAAGTCGGGGGGAATGGCATAACCTGGTAAACTTCCATTTTGGGGCAGGTGATAAATGGATATTGCTGGGAGCCGCCTGCTTTGCTATATACAATATTTTTACCCGAAAAAGACCAACTACAATTTCAGGAATAAGTTTTCTGACCATTGTATTTTCTCTGGGGGCTGTACTGCTTATACCATTTTATATTTGGGATGTAGCACATGCTACACCCGTAAAATGGAGCGCCAACCTCGTGTATATTATTTTGTTCCTCGGTATTGGCTCCTCAGTAATTGCTTATTTATTATGGAACGAAGCCATTCAAAGACTGGGTGCCGGGTTAACGGCAATCTTTGGCAGCCTGCTTCCCATATTCAGTAGTATAGAAGCCGCAGTCATACTCAATGAATCGTTTACCTGGGTACAAGCCGTTGGTATGCTTGTAGTATTCGCAGGTATATTGCTGGCAAACAGGAAGATGTTATCTGTTACAGGAAATACTTAAATAATATTTTTGCCATCCGAAATTCAACATTGTTCATTACTTTGTCATCTTTAAGAACCTTAGAATTAAAAACAATGATGCCAGAGAAAGTCCGGTAATAAATCCCAGCCACATACCGGCAGCACCCATGTTGAACACAAATGCAAACATATACCCAAGGGGTAAGCCAGCTACCCAATATGCGATACCTACAAAAAGTGTTGGCATTTTTACATCTTTAATCCCACGCAATAATCCTGCACTTATTGCCTGTGTACTGTCTGATATCTGGAAAATAGCAGCATACAATAACAGTAAAGCTGCCAGGTTAAGTACTTCTGTATTTTTATTAAACAGGTGGGGCAGTTGGTTTCTAAAAAAAGTAAATATCAATGCGCAACAGGTCCCATATAAAAAAGCAGTAATCAATGTACTTTTGCCAATTATCGAAATCATCTTCCTGTCCTTTCTGCCAAAAGCATTACTCACCCTGATAGAACCAGCCTGCGACAAACCCATAGAAACCATAAATGTGAAGGATGCGCAACTCAACGCTATCTGATGTGCAGCCTGAGCTACAGCTCCAATTGTTCCTATGATTATACCTGAGATGGCAAAGGCGCTGGCTTCCATTCCTATTTGCATGCTGCTGGGAACACCTATATGCAAAAGTTCCTTAACCGTTTTCCATTTCAGTTTCCATTGATTGCGACTCACTGCTATATACCGCCAGAATAACTTATGCCTCAGAATTACAAAAAGCAATGCAATAAACATCAGCGTTCGGGTAATGAGGGTAGCCCAGCCGGCACCCGCAAGTTCCATGCGTGGAAATCCCCAATGTCCATAAATTAGTAACCAGTTCAGTAAAATATTTACAGGCATTCCACTAAGGGAAAGCACCATCGCCGTTCGGGTATATTCAAGTCCGTCAGCAAATTGCTTGAGGGCCATAAAAAGGAGCATGGGAATAATAGAGATTGACATGAGTTGCATAAAAGGTAATGCCAGGTGGGCTACTTCATCATCCTGCCCCAGGTGCAGCAAAATGTTTTTATCTGCCACCAGCAACCCAGTAATCAGCATGGCCGTGCAAACACATAAAAAGAAACCGTTAAATAAATAATGCGACACCAGTTGTCCGTCTTTCCTGCCATGAGCCATGGATACCATTTGAGAAACACTGATTGTCATACCAATACCAATCACAAAAGGAATATTAATGACATTGATCACCAATGCCGATGCAGCCAATTGTTTGTAATTGATAGCGCCAATCATTGCAGCATCAATAATATGCAAAGACATCTGCGCAAGCTCACCGATAATAATAGGCAGCGCCAGTTTAATAGTTCTTCCTGCTTCCGCTCTCAACATAAACTCAGAATTGTCATTTACATGGAACGTGAGGCTGAAATTGATAAATTCCCGTCACACACGTTTCTTTTCCTGTTTCAAAAAAAATCCGGAACTTTTTTTATCAGCCCCGGATTATTTTTGTCAAAGAGTTGCTTATTTTAATTTAGCAACTTCATCGTTATAATATTTCTTTATAATGATAACATCGGGAAGATTGTGATACCAGTTAGACTCGTGTTCTATAGACAACATCCCGTTAAAATTCTGTCGTTTCAGCTCAGCCAGCACTGCAGGAATATCTATAACACCCTTACCTACAACTGTATCAGCAGCTTTGGCATCATCGAATTTTACAACATCCTTCAGGTGCACACCAAACACATGACCTTCAAGTTGCTTTAGCGCATCTACCGGGTTGATGCCATTGCGTGTCCAGTGACCAATGTCGGCACATGATCCTATATGGCTATGCCCTTTGATGGCTGCAAGCACAGAATCAGGAGTGGCATAGGCATTGGGTTTAGGATGATCATGTATGGCAATTCTTATACCATATACACCGGCAAGGCTGTCCACCATATCCCACTGATCCTTTTTGGGTTCTGCTGTTATATAACTCAATCCAAAATCTTTTGCAAGATCAAAGGCTTTCACCCATTCTTTTTCATTAGCAGGCGAAATTACTCCCATGGCTACAATACTGATACCCTTTTTATTTAAAAGGTCTTTCAGTTTAGTACGGGTATCGGCAGACATGTCGGGACCGAAACTACCGGGTAATCCTCCGCCCAGTTTCTGTCCAAAAAAAGCTTCTATATATTTTATACCGGCGCTATCTACTTTGTCGAGAGCCTCTGTAAACGGAAACATCCTGAACGTCCACATCTGAACACCTAATTTGAAGTTGGCAGTGCTGCCTGTATTTACCGCACTGTCGCTTTGCGCAACGGTACTGTCTTTAGCAGGTGCAGAAGTAGACCCGCTGTTGCAGGAACTAATAGCAAACAATCCCAGCAGGGATATAAAAAATCCGGCAATCAATTTCATGATTTGATTTTAAAAAGTGAATAAATGAAAAAGACAGCAAAAGTATTGAAAAAAAATTTGGGGGAAATAATAAAAAGACATGCTGTCTAACAGCACATATATTCATACGATGACAGGAATGCACGAAAGTGCCAGCGGGGCGTTTGCGTATAACATTCGTAATATTTGACTTTGTATCTAAAAACTGCAAACATTTTGAACCCAAATTTTGCCGTAACGAAATTTCTGCACAGTAGTAATAAAAAATTGGCAATTAAGCCAATTTTTGTCAGCTCCGTCGGCTCTGATGCGTATCGGACTAACGTCATGGGTTAACCCAGATAAACTTCGTTTCCTCAGCTCATCAGGCTTCTGCCAGCATCTGATCGGCTTTATCGTATCAGACGCCTTCGGGCAGATTTTGCAGTCAACTGCAAAATCTGGATCAATCTCGGGAGATGTCAAAAAAAAACTGAATTTTGAGTGATTGAAAATTACATAACATAAAGATGAAAGCAATAATGATAATATGGCTCGGGGGTGGTATAGGCAGCGTGCTTCGCTACCTGGTCCAAGTCGGAGTAAATAAAATGGTAACTGTAGCATTTCCGGCCGGTACATTCCTTGTAAACATCTCCGGCTGCTTTATTATTGGATTATTATACGGTCTTTTCAACAGACACGCCTCGCTGACATCAGAATGGAGGCTTTTTCTTTTTACCGGTCTTTGCGGTGGGTATACTACTTTTTCAAGCTTTTCATACGAATGCATAAGCCTGTTCAGACAGGGAAATTATATGTACTTCATCTTATATACTGTACTGAGTGTAGTAATGGGTTTATTTGCAACAGTTGGTGGTATGAATATCGTTAAATAAAATGCTGTTTTATGGAAAAGGAATATAAGAGAATTCTGATAGCCATTGATAATACCGCCCGAAATGGAGTAAAACCTTATTTGTAAGAAAAAGTTTTTTGCGGATGCATTCTGAATGAATCCTTTTGCAATCCTATTTTACTATAGGGAATGACTTTAAATCCTTCCCTAAATGCTTTTGGCGATACTCTGAAATCTTTATCTGCGGTATTATATAACCACAAATTTTTCTTTGATACTTTGTCCCTGTCGCTTTGATAGTCACCTGTCACTTTAGACAATAGGTTGTCGTGCACCTGCACTATTTTCAAGGTAAGATCGTTATGCAGGTCGAGCCAGCGGCATCCATAAGCGATATTATGGGTTATGCTATTATGTTTTGCAACTGCAGGTTCATCCTGATACAAAGAAAGCAATGCAGGATATTTTATAGAAAAAGGTGGTTGTGTATAATGTACAGCATCCATCCTGTTAAATAATGTATTATCGGTGCCATCAAAATAATACTTGGCCCAGCCAAGTCCTCTTGAGTCAACATGTATAGCAAGAGTGCAATCCACAAAAATGTTATTATCAATTATATTGTCGCGCCCCCCTCCTATCATTACGGCCCTTGCACAGTTTGAAAAAATATTGCTATAAACCGTAGTTCCACTGGCCCAATCATCGAGATAGACAGCATTTACATCATGCGCTCCTGTTCCTTTAAGATCATGAAAATAGTTGTAGCGAATAATGTTACCACGTTCCGTCCAGTCGCGTCCCATATAAAATCCGCCTACATCACCCGTCTCAAGCGCCAGGTTGAATAACTCATTATACTCAATGATATGTTCATTGCCACTGAGCAATATCCCGGCACCGGGTACTTCGTGTATACGATTATGCTGTATGTAATTACCAACACCTGCAATTTTAATTGCGGGCTGATAGGTTCTTATCCACTGACTGATATCATGAATATCATTATTAGTAGCGAAGTCCTCTCCGGCTGTCAGTGTATTTCGGTCGCCTCCGGTTATAGCTATACCACCAAAAGCCACATCAAATATATTACAGGACAACACCCCGTTTTTTTCTCCGCCATTAATCACTACAGCAGTATTTCCTAAGTTGCTAAATGTGCAACCGCTTACAATATTATTTTTGCCGCCGTTTATTACCAGTCCATTACCACGGGAAAATTCAAAGCTGATACCTTCAATATATACATTCTCTGACTGGTTTATTTGCATTAAAGGCTGATCAAGCAGTGAAATAAAAACTTTAGCCTCCTGCAAAGGAGAAGGGGGCCAGAAATATAATTTCCCCTGGTTGCGGTCAAGGCACCACTCTCCGGGCTTATCAAGCTCTTCCAAAATGTTCATAGCATAGTAGCGCTGTCCTTTCGATAATCCATAATGTATGCTCTGCGGCCGGATATAAATTGTTTTAGCAGCAGTATCTATTGATTGTATTTGCAACATCTCGTCATACCAGTCCCAGGTCCAGTAGCCATGCAGAATAATATTGCTGATATCAGACCATTTTGCCGGCCGGTCTTCTGTATACGTAAACTTTCCATAATGCCTCCCAACAGGAAAACCAAACCGCAAATGTTGCAAATCACCTTTAAACATCAATTCTCCGGTTTGAGGAACATCTGCAATGGTTGCCCATCCTTCGTTCGGCCATCTCGATAAAGGCATTTTTTGGTTGTTGAAAAAAAGTTCTGTGCCGGGGCCACCCCGACTGGTAATCGTTCCATAGTCAGTAATTCCCTGTGCTTTCAAATCAATTTCCATAATATGACTGCTGAATGCAGGATTAATCTTTTTTAGTGTACCCGTATCTGTTATTGTATGAAAGCCTGTAATTTCCTTACTGCCCATTAATTGTACTTTTTCGCCAGGGTAACTTTTCCAAACAATAGCTTTACCAGTATTTCCGCTGCTATTATGAGATAATACAAATGTTTTACTGATCATATAAGTTCCGCCACGTATAATTATTTCGATATCCTCACCGGGCATTTGTTGTTGTGCATTAATCTGCTCCACCTGCCATCTTGCCTTTTCTAATGTTTTGAAAGGCCCGTCAGTAGCCGATGCATTGGACTGTGGTAACCTCCCCGACCATTCATCATTTCCAGAAGGAGAAACATAAAATACAATGCGGGATGAATTGCCGGCAAATACATTCACAGAAAAAACTGTTATGAAATACAAAAAAGAAGTAAGAATATGTTTCATTAAGTCAGTGCTATTCATTACCAACAGAGTTTATTAAGAAATGTTTATTAAAGATTGTATTATCTGAGTAAAAGACTATATATGCAAGAATAGAATTATATAAGGATACCTTATTTTATTAAGAATAAAAATTTGTTTCCTTCTTTTATACGGTCAATTAATCCTGTTGCTTCCAGGTCGAGCTTTACACCTTCAAGATACCATTCTACAGACCCGTTAAATGATATTTCCTTTATGGAAAAATATGAATTCACCTTGCTTACAAGTTCTGTATGGGTCATCCCTTTTTTTTTGTTTAACGAAGCAAGGATTGCCTTTTTGAGTAACCCATACTTTTCAGCATCTATGCTGGCAAGCTTTTTACCCAGGGGGTGTATCAATTGTATTTTCGCTTTCATTTTCGATGCTTAACGGCAAAATAAATTTCAATGCAGAAAACAGGATAATCTGCCTGAATAAAATTAAACAATTATTTTTTTGTCTGATTTTTGAGTGCCTGCGGCTGGAAGCAAATTTTTGTTTTTAGCCTTTCTCCTTTGTTCAAAAAAATATACTTATTTTCCAAAAAAATTACAATGCCTGCCATAACATTCAAATCCATCCGCTATTTCGTTCTCCTGCTGATTTCAATTCTTTTTATCGGATATAGCCAGGGACAACCTGCAGAACAGTTGATTAAAGTAGTGGTGGCTCCTGACCATACGGACTGGACGTACAAACCCGGTGAAAATGTGAAATTCACCATCACCGTTTTGCAAAGTGGCAACGCATTGAAAAACGCCGTAGTTAAATATGAGATTGGTCCCGAAAAAATGGATCCCACAAAAAAGGATTCCCTCATTGTTGCAAACGGTACATTACGTGTTGATGGGGGAACAATGAAAACACCGGGATTCCTGCGTTGCGTAGCCTCAGCAATTGTAAACAATAAAGTATACAGGGGGTTGGCTACTGCAGCTTTCAATCCGTTGCAGATAGTGCCGACTGTTGAAAATCCATCAGACTTCAATTCTTTTTGGAACCTTGCAAAAGCAGAACTGGCTACTATACCCTTAGATGCAATAATGACTTTAATCCCCGAACGCTGCACTGAAAAAGTAAATGTTTACCAGGTAAATCTTCAAAATTATAAGGCCGGAGCAAGATTGTATGGTATTCTTTGTGTGCCCAAAAAGGAAGGGAAATATCCCGCATTGCTGCAGGTACCGGGAGCAGGTATCAGACCCTACTCAGGAGATATAACCAATGCTGAAAAAGGCATCATCACTTTTCAAATTGGCATACACGGCATACCGGTAGTCCTTGATCCCATAGTATATAACAACTTATCTGCAGGCGCACTCAGCAACTATTGGAATATCAATCTGGATGATAAAGACCGGTATTATTATAAACGTGTTTATCTGGGTTGTGTCCGTGCTAATGATTTTCTCACCAGTCTCCCGCAATACGATGGTAGTCACCTGGGTGTAATAGGAGGAAGCCAGGGCGGAGCCTTATCTATTATTACTGCGGCGCTCGACAACCGGGTAAAATATCTGGCGTCATTCTACCCCGCTTTATCAGATGTAACGGGCTATCTCAAAGGCCGGGCAGGTGGTTGGCCTCATTTGTTTGACAAAAACAATATAGTATATAATAATACCAGGGAAAAAATTAATACCGTTGGGTATTATGATGTAGTGAATTTTGCCAGACAACTGAAAGTGCCGGGGATATATACCATGGGTTTCAACGATGAAACTTGTCCGCCCACATCTATGTATGCCACATACAATGCAATCACTGCACCCAAAGAATTATATGTTGTTCCCCAAACCGGACACTGGACATTTGGCGAGCAGCGGGATAAATTAAATGACTGGATAGTGGA
>JAFDXG010000090.1 GCA_018268105.1 Bacteroidota bacterium
CTATTATCCCGGTTGCTTCTGCAGGTGTTAAAATCCTGTGCCTGGGCAATTCCGGCAATCGTACCATCATTCATTATATTCAGAAGGCTTTTGCCAGATGCAGAAGTATCTTTTTGTGAAACCAGTTTTCCTGATACACTACCGTCCGGACTAATGGAAAACTGAATTTGCCCCATTATGTTTGTGCCGCCATCACTTTGTGTTTGGGTGGCAAATCCCATTCCTCTCTCCCGGTTGCTGCGACAGGTATTAAAATCCTGTGCCTGGGTAATTCCGGCAATCGTACCATCATTCATTATATTCAGAAGGCTTTTGCCAGATGCAGAAGCATCTTTTTGTGAAACCAGTTTTCCTGATACACTACCGTCCGGACTAATGGAAAACTGAATTTGCCCCATTACGTTTGTACCGCTGTTATTCTCGGTATCAGGATTTGTATTCAGCTGCCCTCTTTCCCGGTTGCTGCGGGTAGTATTAAAATTCTGCGCTTCCGCTCTTTTTACCCCTGCCTCCTGAATGCCTTTTCCGGCTGGCTCAGGCGTAGTAGCCTGTATCACGTAATGACCAGGTTCGGTAATTTCCACCAAAAACCCGCCATCTTCTACTACCGTTATATCATCTCCGGAATTTGTAGCAAGCCGTACATTGGAAATTGAATTCTTTGCTGTCTCATGCCTTGGTTTTATTACAGCTCGGGCATTTCCACCGGTTCCGGTAACAATCCCTTTGCCGCCGTCTCTTAAACGCAGCGCTACAGCTTCTGTCCTTTTTATGCCGGCCTCCTGTATGCCTTTTTGGTTCGTTGGAGGATAGGAAATTTCAAAAGAATAGGTACCTGCTTCTTTAGCATCCAATGAAAATTCGCCGTTATCGTTGGTTGCCAGCGTCATCATTTGCCCTCCTGGGTTTCTTCCTCCTTTCACAATAATGCCTCCAATGGGTTGTCCGGGTTTGTTATTGTATGTTCCGGTAGTTGGAGCATCTGTTGTTGGTTGATCAATTGGTGAGTCTGCGATAAAGTTATTTTTTACGTTCGATTTTGATTTATTTATTTGTTGATTTTGCATTGTTGAACCATCTGTTGTTGGTTGTCCGGGTCGTGCCGCCAAACGATTATCCCGGTTACTTCTGCAGGTATTAAAATCCTGAGCATAAAGTATCCCTGAGATCGTACCATCACCCATAATGTTCAGAAGGCTAATACCGGATGCAGCAGAAGCATTTTTCAAAACCTGCTTACCGCTTACACTACCATCGGGCTTAACTGAAAACTGATATTGATCCATGATGTTGGTGCCGCTGTTATTATCAGCATCAGGATTTGTTTTAAACTGCCCTCTTTCCCGATTGCTACGGCAGGTATTGAAATTCTGCGCTTCCAGTCTGCCCGAAAAAGTGCCGTCTTCTCCGATTATCAAATAACTCTTGTTGGACCGGGCAGCAATATCGTCTTGTGTTGCCAACCTGCCTGTAAGGTTGCCGTCTGATCCTACAGAAAATTGAACAATCATATCCGCCTTAGAACCTCCCTTTACTGAGCCATCCCAACCCTTCATTTGCTTCCCGTTTAAATTTTCATGCGGATCTCCCCAATGGGCTTGTCCGGAACCTACACTTACCATTGCTTTTTGGTCAATAGTAAAAGGTATTTCTAAACTGATGGCATAATTTCCTTTTTCCCATCCGCTGAATTCAAACTGTCCGTTTCCATCGGTCTGTACGGTTTTCATCTGCCCACCGGGGTTTCTTCCGCCTTTCACAATAATACCTCCTATCGGCTGTCCGGCTACTCTTTGATTAGAGCCGGTAACTTCTTTTTTAGCAGAGGCATCCCATCCACGAACTACCACTATTGAATTTTGTGCACCACTATCGTTCATCTGTGTCTGCAAGGATACCATCAATTGCGCATTGCCCGGCTGCACTATACCGCCTACATCCATTTTCCCATCTTTGTTTATGTTTACCTCATAAGCCTTGCCCGCAATGGCATATCCCTTTACATAAACTGCATATTCACCGGCAGGCACATTGGCAAACCAAAAATTACCACAGGAGTCAGCCGTTGTTCTGGCGATAAGCATACCGTTACTGGCATCATATAAGCCAACAAGAAAATGGCCGGTTGTGCCACAAAGTCCGCCACCATTGCCAATTTTATTACCGTTAAATAGTGGATTTTCTGGCGTGCTGCCGCCCTGATATAACGGATTATTATGATTTAGTTTTGAGGCTTCATACATTGGATTAGAGCCGGAATTAGTATTACCCTCATACAAAGGATTCTTTACGGTTGCCTGAGGTTGCTGCGAAATATTGGGCATCTCTTTAGTACCTGTAACCTTCAACCCGCAATTGTCGCAGGAACTATTAGCAAACTCATTATACACCTGACTGAATTGTCTTCTGCCTGTTGCCAGTCCCCGGCTGGCATCCCTCCCATATAGCATTGCATTTGCAAATTGTAAGGTAGATGTGCCGCCATCATTAGCCATCTTACCAGCAGCGTAGCTGGAAGATGTCATTCCTCCCGGTTTTGCCATACCGCCAATTCCTTGAGCCGCCATTTCGTTGGTGACGATGCCTGGTTGATTATTCGGTTGCCAGTAAATAGAACCGGAAATAATACCAGCACCGGCCTGAAGCCCTGAAGCTACTTTCTCTCCAAAAGTATTTCCCTGGGTCTGCTTTGCAGTAGTAGGCGTCATTGAAAGGCGGGATGGCATGCTATTCATGGAATTCAGATTCATTCCCGACTCAAAAAGTGAACTCAAAACAGTGCCTTCGACAGCATCATCCATTTCCCATGGATTATAACTTTCTGCAGGTGGATTTCTCAAACTTTGCCTTGCAATAAATCCTGCATCATTGGGGGTTGAATATGTCATTTGTTCTATACTCCCGTCAGGATTTGATCGGGTGATGGTAACCGGACTACAACTGCTAATATTTGAGGATCCCATAGAGATGAGATTGTACTTCCCATTCCCGGGGTGTTTGCGCATTTCCGACCCACCAAAAGTTTTTACGATTCCGATACCGGTTGCCAACATTTTTACATCGCGGTTTAACCGTGTGGCCACATCATATCCTCCTTTTAAATCCAATAAATTAATAGATGATTTGGATTGCAGATAATCTGCATTTACAAAAAATTGAGTAGTACGACTAAGCGGATAATTAATTCTTACACTCCCGGAAAACCCGGGAGAGATACTCTTTCCTCCATTGTCAAACCGATAAACAGTGCGGTTATTATCCTTAGTAGCCATATCCAATGTGCCGGAATTATTCAGGAATAATCCTCCCTGCAAGTCTGCATTGACATACAGTTTTTTACCAAACCGGAATGAGGGGCCAAATAACAGAAATCCATTCAGAGGATTTCCTTTGGTCAATTTCACATCATCCCTTGAAAAACCCCGTTCAGTTATAAACTGATTTATTGCATTTTCATTAAGGCTCCCCGTGAGCATTCCGGTAGAAGCCGACAATCCCAGCGCGCCAAAATAATAGCATCCGGACATTTTGTTGAACATACCATTGCCCCTAAACAAGTTGGTTTCATTATTTTTCAGGCTCATGGATACCCCGGCACCCAGACTGAAAGACCAGTTGCCAGCATTATTTATACTGATTTTATTATTTTGTATTGACGCCGGGTTCAATGAAAATGGCTCTTGCGCCTGTGCTAAAATGAAAGAGAAAGAAAATACAACAAAGAAATGTCCGGCTCTGATAAGAATTTTCATGTGCAGATGGGTTTAAGCTGGTATACGTTTACATTCTCTTAAAAGTGAATATATAACGTCAAGGGTTATATATTATTTTGTTTAGCAAAATGTATTTACTTACAACTATTACAAAACAGGGAAATATCCAATCCCATGGAGTGATAAATCAGGAATTACAGCTTTCCAGCAGGAGGCTTTTTCATCTCAAAACCCAACTGCCACACCTGTTGTTAAAAGAGTACCAGTTTCCACCAATTCACCTACCGGATCAGATACCATGGCAATATACAGGGAACTAAGATGTCTGTCCTTCATCAGATCAACATAATTAACCCAACTGTTGCAACCAGTCAGAAACAAAGGGTCATTCAGAATATCCGAATAAGGCACAGTAACATACCCCAAAGTTTTATTTATACCCATTACGACAGGGCTTGTTGTCAGACTAAAAATCCGGGCATGGGGAAATTTAGTTCTGCACAACTCAAATAATTTGATTTTAATTTCTTTCGAAATTCCCATTCCTCTGTATTTTGGAGCAACGATAAGCCCGGAATTGGCTACAAATTTTTCATGCTGCCAAACTTCAATACAACAAAAGCCGGCCCATTCATCATTATCGGGGTTAATTGCAATAACCGCAAGTCCGGCATTCATTTTTTCTTTGATATATTCTGGAGTACGTCTGCTAATACCTGTACCCCGATTCTCGGCAGATATCGCCATTTCATCAATAATATCATCGGTATATTTATAATCACCGGATGTTGCAATCCTAATGATAAAATTCATTTTGTATTCCAAAGTCTTTGAATGAAAAGTAAAAAATAAAATTTCAGAAATTGTAAGAAAGATTGGAAAACATAATAAACATCTTTCTTCTGCACAATGAGTATGTGTAAATATCAGATGCGAGGTCGTCGGGAATAACAGTTAAAAGATTTCAAACTGAAAATAGATTCAAAAGTACCAGGTATATGATGTCCTGCGGATTTTATGATATAGGATAGATGACTTTTCACTTTCAGTATGATATAAAAGATTTTTCTTTTTTTGAAAGACTGCACAAAGGTATAATGATTTTCAATATCACAAAGCAAATTGAAAAAATCAATGTGATTATTTTTTTGAATTTGGTTTATGTCACGGAAATGTAAAATTGTAAAACCTAACAGTCATTCCACTCTTTTGAAATTACTTAACTTTACACATATTGTTGTCCTCATTTTATTTCACTTCCAGGTCTTGTATAATTCAACTTGTAAAATAATTCTGAATACTTTAAATAACAACAGGTCAATGAAATGGAAAACGAACATGAGAAATATATAAGGCGATGTATCGAATTGGGCAAAGAAGCAAAAGCTAAAGGAAGTACACCAGTAGGTGCTTTGGTAGTTTGCAAAGACCAGCTAATAGCTGAAGGGTCCGAAGGTGAACAATATATACCTAAACCCATTGCACATGCTGAACTTATTGCAGTACTAAAAGCTATTCAACATCTCGGATCAGGAGATTTGAGTAGTTGTATTTTATATTCTACCAAAGAACCCTGCTTTATGTGCTCTTACCTGATACGGCAGACAGGGATAAATGCGGTGGTATTTGGTACACGTACAGAAGAAACCGGCGGAGTGAGTTCGGCGTTTCCGATTCTTTTAACAGATACTATAAAAAAATGGGCGTCACCACCTGTGATTACAGAAGGAGTATTAAAAAAATTATTGTGAACAATTTTTAAAATAAATTACCATGAGAATAGATGGAAATAAAACATTACCGCAGGGCTACCAGGCGATGATGGGATTGCAACAGGTAGTAAATCAAAGCAGCATTGATCACAAATTACTGGAATTACTGAAGATAAGAGCATCTCAAATTAACGGGTGTGCTCATTGTCTTGATATGCATACAAAAGATGCCATCGCCATTGGAGAAAATGAACAGCGATTGCATGTTCTGGCTGCCTGGCATGAAGCTCCTTTTTATTCAGACAAGGAGAGAGCTGCACTTGCCTGGTGCGAATCTCTTACAAAAATATCAGAAACCGGAGCACCTGATAATGTATATGATGAACTTAAAAAATTCTTTTCTCCCAAAGAGATTATGGAACTCACTTTTGCCATTGTAACAATTAACAGTTGGAATCGCCTTGCAGTTGGATTGAGAACCGAAACCGGTAAGTATGTTTCAAAACTGAAACCGGCACACGCAACGGTATAATAGTGTTTTACACCAAAACCGGAAGAAGAAAAACTTTGAGTACCTCTGTGTAAATTTTGTGCTCTATGTGAAAACATTCATCTTGAAAATAAATAGAATTTTCAGCAGCTAAAATATCTATCTTTATTATTATGCCATATAACATCCCGGAACATTTAAAAGGGCTCTCCGCAACTGAATTGAAAGCATCCAGGCTGCAATATGGCTACAACCAAATGAATACTGTCAGGAAGAACACCTGGCTGGAAATGCTATTAGATATTCTGAAAGAACCAATGCTGATCCTCCTAATTACGATTTCACTGATTTATGTAATTGTTGGTAATTACGGAGAGGCTGCTTTTATGTTTGCCGCTATTGTAGCCGTGTCCGGTATATCTTTTTATCAGGATAACAGAAGCAAAAAAGCTTTGGAAGAACTCGAAAAACTTAACGAACCTTTAAGCACTGTTATTCGAAACTCAGAAATTAAGCAAATTCCCACACACGAAATTGCAGTGGGAGATTTATGCATCACAGAGGAAGGCAAGATCATCAATGCGGATGGAATAATTATCCACAGTAATGATTTTTCAGTTAATGAGTCTTCGCTAACCGGAGAGAGTTTTTCTGTTTTTAAAGATAGTGAATCCGAAGATAATAAGGTATATAGCGGCACCGTTACCGTTTCGGGGCTTGCGATTTTTAAAGTAGAAAATATCGGTAAACAAACCCGAATAGGTGCCATCGGGGAATCGCTTATCAATATCAAAGAAGAAAACTCACCATTGCAAATTCAGATCGGGAAGTTTGTAAAAACTATGGCAGTCATCGGTATTGTAATATTCCTGATGGTATGTACATTTAGTTTTTATCAAACAAAAAATTTCATTGATAGCCTGCTCAACGGGCTCACCCTGGCAATGTCAGTTTTGCCAGAAGAAATTCCAGTAGCCTTTACCACTTTTATGGCGTTGGGTGCATGGAAGCTAATGAGGGAAGGCATTATCATTAAAAAAAGTAATATAGTTGAAACGCTGGGAAGCACTACTGTGATATGCACAGATAAAACGGGTACTATCACTGAAAATTCAATGCAACTGAAATTCCTTTATGATGCAAAGACAAATAAAATATATAATGAACATGAATTTGATGATAAAAACATAGCAACGCTAATTGACTATGCTATGTGGAGCAGTGAACCCGTACCATTTGACCCTATGGAAAAAACATTGCACAATATATATGCAAAAACACAGAAAAATGATTTAAGAAATACATACAGTTTATTTCATGAGTATCCTCTAAAAGGGAAGCCCCCCATGATGACCCACCTTTTTGAAAACAGTAAAAAAGAACGAATCATTGCAGCAAAAGGTGCCCCGGAAGCTATACTCAATGTTTCTAGCTTAACCGGCAAACAAAAAGAAGAGTTAAGTGCACGGATAAAATATTTTGGGCAGCAGGGATATAGAGTATTAGGCGTTGCAAAATCTGTCTTTGAAGGCAATGATTTTCCGAAAGAACAACAAGGTTTTGAATTTGATTTTCTGGGCTTCGTTATTTTTTTTGACCCACCCAAAAAAGGTATAAGGGAAGTATTTCAGCATATATATGATGCCGGCATTAAAGTAAAAGTAATAACAGGTGATAATGCCGATACAACAAAAAGTATCGCAACACAGGCAGGCATCGTCTGCAATACCCCTATTGTAACCGGCAATGATATTAATCAATATAATGCAAAAGAACTTCGCGAGGTGTCCGAGCGCACTGTCTTATTTACTCGAATGTTTCCGGAATCCAAACTTGCAGTAGTAAGCGCACTAAAAGAAAATGGAGAAGTGGTGGCAATGCTGGGCGATGGAGTAAATGATGCCCCGGCTTTGAAAGCTTCACATATTGGTGTAGCTATGGGTAATAAAGGAACAGAAATTTCAAAAGCGGCGGCTTCTCTGGTAATTACAAATGACGATTTGGGAAAATTAATTACAGGTATTGCGGCAGGCAGAAGAATATATTCCAATATAAAAAAGGCGGTTCAGTATATTATTTCTATTCATATCCCTATTATTCTTACTGTGTCTTTGCCATTGTTCTTAGGATGGGTATATCCTCAGATATTTACTCCTGTCCATGTTATTTTTCTTGAACTGGTGATGGGTCCCACCTGTTCGATTGTGTATGAAAATGAACCAATGGAAAAAAACATGATGTATCAACCCCCAAGAGCAATGACAGATACTTTTTTGAACAGAAAAGAGTTGACCCTTAGCATTATACAGGGACTGGTAATTACTCTTGGAGTTTTGTTTGCATATCAGTTGACCGTTATCAACGGAGCGAATGAGGAAAAAACCAGGGCAATGGTGTTTACTACTTTAATATTTTCAAACATTTTACTGAGTTTTGCTAACCGTTCATTCTATTTCAGTATGATCGAAAGTTTTCAAAACAAAAATCTTTTACTGATAGGCATAACGATTATTACATTATTCCTGCTGTTTACTATTTTGTATTTTGCTCCTTTTTCAAACTTCTTCGGCGTATCCGAATTGAGTACTTCTGAAATAGGCTACGCTTTGTTAATTGCATCTGTTTCAGTGTTGTGGTTTGAGTTGTATAAACTGGCAAAGAGAACGAAAAAAGTAAAAGTTCAGAAGAGAAAAGAATTTGCATTATTGTATTAATTATTGAAGCAAGATCAAATTAATTGCATGTTAACTCATGGGATTGATACAATAATGAAGTAACTTGTACTACGTTTACCAAAACATTTTGTTATGCCTGCCTCAAAAGCAAAATCACTTCGTACAATTGAAATAAACGGGAAAAAATACAATTACAGCTCTTTGAAAGACCTTCCCGGGGGTTCAATAGAACACTTGCCATTCAGCATTCGCATTTTATTAGAAAATGTTTTACGGAACTATGATGGTTTTAGTATAACAGATGAACATCTACAGACTCTTACACAATGGACTCCAACACCTGCAGATAAGGATATCCCCTTCAAACCTGCACGTATTTTAATGCAGGACTTTACAGGTGTACCTGCAGTAGTGGATATGGCATCGCTGCGTGCCGAGTTTGTACGGCATGGCAAAGACGGACAAAAAATCAATCCTGCCATTCCTGTGGATTTAGTAATTGACCACTCAGTTCAGGTAGATTTCTTTGGCACGGATTATTCATATAATAAAAATGTTGAGTTAGAATTTGAAAGAAATAAAGAACGATATGAGTTGCTGAAATGGGCACAAAAAGGATTGAATAATTTTACAGTTGTACCCCCCGGAATGGGTATTTGCCATCAGGTAAATTTAGAATACCTGGCCAAGGGTGTAACAGAAAGGGAAGGCTGGCTATTTCCTGATACTCTGGTAGGAACCGATTCCCACACCCCCATGGTGAATGGTATTGGTGTGATTGCCTGGGGTGTGGGAGGAATAGAAGCAGAAGCAGCTATGCTTGGCCAACCCATATTCTTTACCTGTCCTGAAGTAGTGGGGTTAAGACTGAGTGGTAAAATTCCTAACCAATGTACCGCTACGGATATGGTGCTTACTATCACAAGACTACTACGTGATACGGGTGTGGTTGGTAAATTTGTAGAAGTTTTTGGAGAAGGATTAGACAACCTATCCGTTACTGACAGGGCCACCATCTCCAATATGTCTCCCGAATTTGGTTGCACAGTAACTTATTTCCCTATTGACAACCGCACCCTGGAATATATGCGTTCTACTAATCGCTCAGAAGAACAAATTAAAATTGTAGAAACTTATTGTAAAGAAAACCTGCTTTGGAGGACCGGTAACGAAAAAATAAAATATTCTACAGTAGTGGAATTGGATTTATCCACATTAGAGCCCACTGTTTCAGGACCTAAACGCCCGCAGGATAAAATTTTTGTAAAAGACCTGGGTAAAAAATTTACTCAAATTTTAAAAGGAGAATTCAGCAGGGAATATCAGCCAAAGGATAAGAGAATTGAATCTTCCTGGCTGAAAGAAGGTGGATCAGGAACGGAATTTACTTTTGGAAAAGTTCCAGTAAGCGGAGAAGTTCGCTCTGAAGTCATTGCCGATAATGAACATCATTCCGTTAGAATCAAACAAACCAACAGAGAATTTGTATTAAGCGATGGCAGTATTGTAATTGCAGCCATTACGAGTTGTACTAACACATCTAACCCTGCAGTGATGGTAGGTGCAGGATTACTTGCCCGGAATGCAGTGGAGAAAGGGTTGAGAACCAAATCATGGGTGAAGACTTCATTAGCGCCGGGCTCTAAAGTAGTAACTAAATATTTAGAACGCTCGGGATTGAATACTGATCTGGAAGCATTGCGCTTCCATACAGTGGGATATGGTTGTACATCTTGTATAGGTAATTCAGGCCCGTTACCACCTGCCATAGCAATGGCTGTAGATAAAGGTGAATTGGTTGTGGCTTCTGTACTTTCGGGCAATAGAAATTTTGAAGCCCGGGTGCATCCACAGGTAAAAATGAATTTTTTGATGTCGCCCATGCTGGTAGTTGCTTATGCGCTGGCCGGTCGTGTGGATTTGGATTTAATAAACGACCCGATTGATTTTGACCCCAACGGACAACCTGTGTATTTAAAAGATATTTGGCCTTCGCGTGATGAAATTCAGCAAACCATTGTCAATTGTATGAAGCAGGATGATTTTGAGGAAGTATATGATGTCATTTTTGAGGGCTCTGACGATTGGCAGAACCTTGAAGTAAATCTTGATCAGAATTTTGAGTGGAACAAGAATTCAACCTACATCAAAGAAGCGCCATTCTTTGAAAACCTGAAGCCAATACCAGATGTTGTTACAGATATAAAGGACGCAAGAGTGCTCCTCTATTTAGGAGACTCTGTAACTACCGACCATATTTCACCGGCAGGGTCATTTAAAGAAACATCAGCAGCCGGTTCATATTTAGTTAACAACGGCATAACCAAAGAGCATTTTAATTCTTACGGATCCAGGAGAGGCAACCACGAAGTGATGATGCGTGGTACTTTTGCCAATGTGCGAATTAAGAATAAAATTGCAGATAAAGAAGGTGGGTTTAGCCGCTATTTTCCAACAGGAGATGTAAAATCTGTTTTTGAAACTTCTATGGAATATCAAAAGCACAAAACACCCCTGATCGTATTAGCAGGGAAGGAATATGGTTCAGGTTCTTCCCGCGACTGGGCAGCCAAAGGCACATTTCTTTTAGGAATAAAAGCAGTGATTGCCGAAAGTTTTGAACGTATACATCGCAGCAACCTGGTGGGAATGGGGGTTGCACCTTTAGTCTTTATGGAAGGGCAGAACGCTGCATCTTTAGGGCTTGATGGTTCTGAGACCTTTAATATTACTGGACTTGCTGAAAATTTAACTCCACACAAAACGCTGGATGTAAAAGCAGTTCATCCAAATGGCCATTCAACCAACTTTAAAGTTAAGGCAGGATTGGATTCCGCTATCGAGATTGAGTATTATAAAAACAATGGTATACTGCAATATGTATTCCGGCAATATCTTAAGAACTATTAAAAATAATTTCCGATATTTAAAAGAACCTATTTTTTAATTCACTAAATTTTTATTTATGCCCATTGTTAAAGTCATTGAAGTAATAGCATCATCTGAAAAAAGTATTGATGACGCGATACGTTCAGCCGTAGCCGAAGCCGCAAAAACCGTTAGAAATATTGATTCGGTTTTTGTAAAAGATATAAAGGCCCATGTAAAAGATGATAAGGTTACCACATTTGGAGTGATTTGTAAAATATCATTCAGGGTTGATTAATTAATCTGATTCACAGTTTGATTTAAACAAAAATCCCTGCAGTTCAACCTGCAGGGATTTTTGTTTAAACCTGTAATATTTCTTTTATTTCAGTTCAGAGAAGAAAAATACATCTCCTTCAGGACTAACCTGCAAAACTATACGTTTACTATCTTTATTCATTTCTACAAAATAGTTGTCTTCATCTGCGAACTGTATGCCATATAGCATCATGTCGTTATCATTATACTCGTTATCATCATAGAAAATTACATTTCCAGGAGTATATCCGGCATATTCCTTCAGTATATGTCTCTGAGCACTGGCTGGGATGTCTTTGAATGTTTTGGCAGAAGTAGTGCCAATCAATTTAGCGTCAAAATCATAGTATGCAGACATTTGATGTCCGTCTCTGGTAAAAGTTGCTTTATCATATACAGATTCTCTTTGCCAGGTTACAGGGCTGACATTACCAAAATCTGCATAGAAGGCTGCTTTAGCTTGTTGGCTTACTTCAGTACCTTCAAGTTTCCTCATTTCTTTACGATCTGCTCTTAATTTATTGTTTATCAAAGATTCTCTGTGTTCCAGTTTTTTTTCATTTTTCCTGATAGCAACGGCTGATTCGTTTTGTGCATTAACAGTAGTAATAAATAATGCAGCGGCTGAAAGTAATATGAGCTTTTTCATTGTTTAAGATTTTAAGATGATTAATTTTTTTCAATTGCTGAGACAAAGCTACTGCGGGTATTTAGCGGTATGAATTGCCAATCGGTGAAAAGGCAAAAACAGTCGTTGATACAGATGTTCATGTATTTGATCCTGAGGGATGTAAAAGAGAAGAATATTCGGAATAGCTCATTTTAAGTTAAACCAGGCATTACAACCTGTTAACAGTATATTACTTAATAAATATTCCTTAAAAGCTGATACCAAAGCTCACATAAGATCTCAGTTTCCTCGATTGGTCGGAATACATAGCGCTTATTTCAAGCGGTCCTAATGCAAAATTATATCCAAAAGTAAGTGCATACCCCGAAAATAACCTGGGGTTATCAAAGAACACACTACTATTAATAAAATTAGTAAAAAGTACATTGGCTTTGCCGGTAACATAAGTGTTAGACAAAAATTCATATCTAACCCCACCAAGAAATGCAGCAACTGTCGGGGCATAAGCAGAAGCTTCAGGAAGCCCGGCAAAAGTAATCTGGTTGTTATACAAAGGCAGCAATCCTCCGATGGAAAATTCATTCATGATATTATTGGAAGAATTAAAATTAATACCGGATTGCATTGTAGCTATGGCAGTTGTGCGGCGTGAAATACGGTAATAAGATTCAATATTAAGTACAGTGCGTGGATAGGGAAGGTTGGAAATATTTGATGCTGCCCCGGGATCAATTATACCATTCTCCAATATATTCACATCCGGGCTTTGTTTTAATACCCACCCGGCTTCTGCATCTACCTTCACACCTCTGCGTGGAAGAGCCTTTCTGTCCAGTGAATTATATTTGATAAATCCGTAAGCGGTAGGGATACTGCTATTGCCTTCTAACGCAAATGTAGATGTAATTACGGGTTTGTAGTCAAAAAACTCAATTTTAAATCCCAGCCCAATTGCAAACCTGCGATCAGCAGAAAATGCAGTATTGAAATCAAATTTAGAATATTGTCTTTTATACAACCCTGCCTCTCTGTAGGCATTATCCATTTTGTATGAATTATAAGTATTAATATCAAATCTGTCGTATTGAGCACTGAGTGATGATACGAAGTTTTTATGCCTACCTATATATTGTAGATGTTCAGCTCTTGCCCTGAAATTATCGCCTATATTCAGCGTAATCAAATCTCTTGAATTGCTGATAATGAAATTCCTTACCGTAAGGTCTACTATTACATTAATATCGCTGAAATTGTCGTAATGCAATCCTATTTTGGCAAAGGTTAAAGGGTTTTCTTCCACTTCAAACGAAATTTTATAGGAGCCGTCCTGTTGCTTATACAATGCATACAATATCCGGTTGTAATATCTTGTTCCGAATGCATGGCGCACCATATCTGAAATTTCTTTTGCTGTGTACCAGTGATTGGTTTTAAGATCAAGGGTATTGATAAAAAACTCAATTGATGTATTTCGAAGGTTGCTGATTTCAAAAGAAGATATTTTAATCTTATCTTTTTCAGGCAATCTGTTTGACTTCACACTATCCGGTCCATAAATGGCATTCAGCGAGTCGGCCAGTTGTTTTAGCCTGGGGTAAAGTCTGCGTCCCTCTTCAATCCCTTCTTCGAGTATATCCATCGCCTGTCCAAAACTGCCCATATTATATTTTCCCAGTTCGTGCTTTGCATAAATATTGCATAAAGGAATCTCAGTTTTATGATCTTCCGCCTCTCTGAAAAATGCTACCTGCAGCAAAACCTGGATGGCACTTTGTACTTTTGTAGAACTCAGAAGACCACTGGAAACATTACTTCCTATTACGATATCAGCTCCCATACGTTTCACATCCTGTACAGGAAAGTTTCTCACTATGCCCCCATCAATTAGCCTTTTATTTCCAATATTTACAGCGGTAAAAAAAGAAGGGATAGCCATGCTTGCACGAATGGATGATACTATTTCTCCCGAATCCATTACTACAGCTTCGCCGTTACCTACATCGGTTGCAATACATTTGAAAGGAATATTGAATTTTGAAAAATCCTTTATTTCACTAACCGGAAAAAACAACTCTAAAAATTTAAGCCAGAGCTCCTCCCCCTCCAATATACCAGAGGGTAACCTGAACCGGTGATTTTTCCAGGGGAGTTCAATCACATATTTTCCATATTCCTCTTTCTCGGCCATAAAAACACTTCGAAGTGAAGACTGGTTACTAAGCATTATATCCCAATCAATTGTACGAGCAATTTTTTCAATGGTATCCGCTGAATACCCAATAGCGTATAACCCTCCGATTACACTTCCCATACTTGTACCTGTGATATAATCAATTTTTAAACCGGCTGAATCAATCGCTTTCAGAATTCCAATATGCGCCAGCCCCTTCGCACCACCCCCACTGAGAGTAAGGCCTATTTTAGGTCGTATATTATGTTGTTGTGCCTGTGTTGCAAAAATAGTCAGCAACCATAGAAGCCCCGTCAGAATAAATGGTTTCATCGAAGCGTTAAAAATATTTTTCAAGCTGACAGCTAATTTATTTGTTTCGTTGTCTGACGGCAAAATTAAACTTACACAATGTACCTGCCTAAATTACCGATTTGCTTTAAACAGGCAGGTTGCAATATGTTATAAAAGGGTTTTTATTTAAAAACATACAGTTTTGCCTATTTATCTCAATCTTCATAAAGTTCGAGTCAGGGTATGTATAAATGCAAAAACCGTTCCTTTAGGAACGGCAGTAATAAATTACATATTATAAGCAACCGGTAATACGGGTAATAGTTACTTAATATTCGTCTTCATTGAAGAAAAAATCTTCCTGAGAAGGATAATCGGGCCATATATCATCAATACCCTCGTAAATTTCACCTTCATCTTCCAGTTCCTGTAAGTTCTCTATTACTTCAATAGGTGCTCCACTGCGAATAGAATAATCAATTAATTCGTCTTTGGTTGCAGGCCACGGAGCGTCTTCAAGATACGATGCAAGTTCAAGTGTCCAGAACATTATAGTTTAATTTAACGATGATCAGATTTGTGTTTTTTCAGCGACAAGCAAAAGGTAGTTGTATTATTATTTACCATTCACAGCCCCAATTTTTTCGCAAAAGTAAAGTTTAGTGGGAAATTTCCAAATTTCAGATTTTAACTTAGGAAAATTGAACGGGGGTAATACGGATTTATTGCATTTTGAACAGGTGAAGTATGGCAGCTAATGCTTAATTTCCCGTTTTTATTCAAGCCTTCCTATTCATGTTGACTGCAAAAAATATAGTAAAATCATACGGAAATCTCCAGGTATTAAAAGGGGTAAGCCTGGATATTAATAAGGGGGAAATCGTAAGTATAATAGGCTCTTCAGGAGCAGGTAAGAGTACTTTGCTGCACATAATAGGTACTCTTGACTTTCCAGATGCTGGAGAAATATTACTGGATGGTCAAAGGGTAGATCTACTCAAAGGGAAAAAACTAGCTGCCTTCCGTAATCGCCACATGGGTTTCGTTTTTCAGTTTCACCATCTGCTACCCGAATTTACAGCGCTTGAAAATGTTTGTATACCCGGATGGCTTGCCGGTAAAAAAAAGAAAGAAACTGAAGCAAGGGCAAAAGCATTATTAACAACATTGGGACTTAAAGACCGGATAGAAAACAAGCCCAATGCCCTGTCGGGTGGCGAACAGCAACGTGTTGCCGTGGCGAGAGCCCTCATAAACGAACCTGATATTGTTTTTGCAGATGAGCCAACAGGTAATCTTGACTCTCAGAATGCAAGGGAATTACACCGTCTTTTCGTTCAACTGCGAGATGAACACAGCCAAACCTTTCTGATTGTAACACACAATGAAGAGCTCGCTCAAATGAGCAACCGGATATTACACATGAAAGACGGTAAAATAGCAGATGTATAATACATTAACTTCGTGGATTCCATGGGATATCTCCCACACCCAGTAAGTGTCCTGTATATCTAGCCAGCACAAAAAGATAATCACTGAGACGATTAAGGTATTGCAGAATAAGTATATACTGCTCCTCCTGTTCATCTGAGAGCCTTACACAACAACGCTCTGCCCGGCGGCAAATACAGCGGGTGATGTGTAAATAAGAAATTGAAGGATGCCCCCCAGGAAGAATAAAATTTTTCATAACCGGTAAAGAAGCTTCCATCTGATCAATTGCTGTTTCAAGCAAAGTGATATCTTTCCCCTCAATTTCAGGAAGCTTCATTTTTATGTCTTTTTCTGGATCGCAGGCCAGCAATGCACCAATTACAAAAAGGTCCTCCTGTATCTTCTTCAGCATATCCCTGCTCTGCTGATCTTTCAACATATCTTTACAGAGCCCTGTATAGGCGTTTAATTCATCTATCGTGCCATATGATTCAATACGCAAATCCCCTTTTGAAACTCTTGTACCACCAATAAGCGCTGTAGTACCTTTATCTCCCGTTTTGGTATATATTTTAAATGACATTGTTGGGGATTTTTGAGTTATGGGTTATCAGGTATCAGCCTTCAGCTTTCTGTCAGCTCGCTGATTGCAGATTGCTGATCGCTAACTGCTTTAAGCCAATCACTCTACCACAGCTATAGATTCAGTTTTCCGATCCGATTCAATTACACCGTCTCTCAGCCTCACAATACGTTTGGCATAATGAGCAATATCTTCCTCGTGAGTTACCAGCACAATTGTATTTCCGGCTTCCTGTATCCTGCCAAAAATATTCATGATTTCGTATGAGGTTTTGGTATCAAGATTTCCGGTTGGTTCATCTGCAAGTACAAGCGAGGGATTATTTACCAGCGCCCTTGCGATAGCCACCCGCTGACATTGACCCCCGCTCATTTCGTTGGGGCGATGGTGGCTACGATCCGAAAGATCTACCTGTTCCAGTACATGCATAGCCATCTCTGTACGTTGTTTTTTGGGAATACCTGAGTATATTAATGGTAATGCCACATTCTCAACTGCAGTTAGGCGCGGTAATAAATTGAATTGTTGAAATACAAAACCAATCTCCCGGTTACGAACTTCTGCAAGGTCATTATCTTCCATTTTACTCACCTGGTGACCGTTTAGAAAATAATCACCGCTTGTAGCAGAATCGAGGCAGCCTACAATATTCATTAGTGTGCTCTTACCTGACCCTGAGGGTCCCATCAGAGCTACGTATTCGTTTTTTTGTATATCCAGCGAAATGCCTTTCAGAACAGGCAATTCCTGTTTGCCCATGAAATAACTTTTACGGATGTTTTCAAGATGTATGATTGACTGCATAGGAATTATAATATTTGAAGAGGATAATCAACCAAACAAATATAAGCTAAACTATGCAGGTGTAATTTTATTTAGCCTCCAATCATCTTTCCTTTTTCCTTTTCCATTTTTTGGAAGGTTCATAAATTTTTTTGCCTTTTATTACCAGGTCGAAAAATTCTGTTTGTAACATATCTGTATTATCCATAGAAGACTGAGTAAGGCTTATTAATTCATTCCATGAAGTATTTTTCAAATAAGGAGAGCTATGCAATAATCCGCCAAACATACATACGGCTGCTGCGAAACGAAATTGGCGATTCAGGCTGTCAAGTGGTTTAAAGTTATAGCTGCATTCATAGTCCAATTGCCTTTTTGATTTCTTTCCGGGGTCGCAATAATTTATAGTTGCTGTTGCAGCAGTTTTCTGCTCCTGTAACATGGAGGTTCCATCTGCCTTTTGTACCGGCACCAGCTCAAAAACAGCCAATACACTATGTCCTGATCCTATCTCTCCACCTTCCAATGCACTTGTTGTATCGGTCAATGCGCTCCTTTTATTATCAAAACCAATAAGCCGGTATTCTTTTATTATATCAGGATTAAATCGAACATTCATAGTTACATTATCGGCAACGGCATATAATGTTTGTGTCAATTCTTTTACCAATACTTTCTCTCCTTCACGTTCATCATCAAGATAGGCAAAATTGCCATTCCCTTTTTTTGCCAGTACTTCAATTTTTGAATCTTTATAGTTACCCATTCCCACGCCCAGACAGGTAAGATATATTCCCCCCTGCTTCATCTTTGTAATCAATGCTTCAAGTTCTTTTTCGCTGGTTTCTCCTACATTAAAATCACCGTCTGTAGCGAGGATCACCCTATTGTTTCCCCCCCTTATAAAAGTATTATGTGCCAGCCGGTAAGCCTGTCTTATCCCAGCTTCGCCTGGAGTAAAACCACCTGCACTGAGGTCTTCAATTGCCTGTAAGATTTTTTCTTTATTCCCACCGCCGGTAGGAGGTAGCATAACACCTGTTACTCCTCCATATACTACAATGGAAACAGTATCTACCGGCCGAAGGTTTTCAACCAGTTTACGGAACGAGGATTTTAGCAGGGGCAGCCTGTTGGGCATATCCATAGAACCTGAAACATCAATCAAAAAAACAAGATTACTCGGAGGCACATTTACAAGATCAAGTTTCTTAGATGCCACCTGCAAAAAAAGCATTTCATTGTTACTGTTCCAGGGGCAGGAACTTAATTGAGAACGTAGTGTAAAAATACTGTCATCACCAGGGGGTGTATAATTGAAGTTGAAATAATTCAGCATTTCTTCTATTCGTACAGCATCTTCAGGCACAGGGCTGTTCATATTGATAAAACGACGGATATTGCTATAGGAAGCCCTGTTAATATTAAGTGTAATGCCGGTTACGGGTTTGTCATCTGTTTTCACAAAACTATTTTCCACCAGCGGGCTGTAGGTTTCATCCGCTACAAACATTTTCCGGGTAATAATACCCGACAAGCTGGTAGTAAACGAAACCAGGTGTTGCTTTTGAATGCTTGCCGTAAAAGGCAACATTTTCATAACTATTTTCTGGTATTTGGTAGTGTTTACTACTATTGATAGCGGCTCATACCCGTCTAAACTTAAGTCAAGACTATCTGTTAAGTTGGAGGTAGTGATACCGAAAGCCCCTCCCATACCACTAAGATGAGGGTAACGTGTGGATCGTAATATAATACGCACATTCTGCAGGGGATTATTGTTTTCGTCTGTAATTTCACCCCGCAGATAATATTGGGCAGACACTGTAGAAAAAAAGCAGAGCAACCCAATCAGTATAGCAGTCTGTTTCAGATGGCGTTGCATGAATCAAAAAGCAATTTAGTATAACAAACGATGCAAGTTACAATATATTGCTTCACAAGCGCTTATACTAATCTACTACCTTATAAATTTCTTTAATATTTCTTCCCAGACCATCATAATCCAGTCCATATCCTACTACAAAATTATCAGGGATACTAAAACCACAATAGTCAATGGTTATCGGAAATTGAGTTGCTGAAGGTTTATGCAGCAATGCACATATTTTAAGAGAAGCAGGGTGTTGATGAAAAAGCTGGGGCAAAAATTCATGCATTGTCTTGCCGGTATCAATAATATCTTCAATAATAACCACATGCTTTCCAAAGATATCTACATCAAGACCAATTGAAGTTATTAGTGTGCCGGAAGATTTGGTGCCTTTATATGAAGCCAGCTTAATAAAACAAATTTCAGCAGGTATATTCAGTACTTTAAACAAATCAGAAGCAAACATGAATGAGCCATTTAGAATGGCAATAAACAAAGGCGTTTTCTCAGCATAATCCCGCTCCAGGTTATTGGCTATTTCTTTTATTTTACCAGCAATTTGTCTTGCTGATATATATGGCTTAAATAATTTATCATGTACCTGAATGACAGACATTTTTTATTTTTTATAAATAACCAATTCCTGCCCGTTGCGGATATCATTTTTTTCCAGGTTATTCCAGTTTTTCAGTTGCTCTACATTTACATCATACTTTCTTGCAATGCTGTATAATGTTTCTTTGTTGCTAACTATATGTGTCAGTTTGGTTTCCTGTTGCTGATTTGGCTGCAGCGAAATTTGCACTTTAGCCATTTCATTACCATACGTCACAGTATTATTTTCGCGGGAAGCATTTTTTTGTAAAAATATTTTTTGCCCTTCCTGCGGGATATTGGTTTCCATAGCATGATTATACTCCAGTACATTTTGTAAACGCACACCTTCGCGCTGGGCTATGTCATAATATGTTTCTCCAGCCAAAGCAACATGATACTCCTTCTGTCCCTGCTTTCTTTTTCGTTGCAGATACAGCAACTGGTCAGCGGGAAGTATATCTTCATCTTCAGGCAGTTCGTTAAAGTCGAGCAAATGGCTATACCTGATGTCGTATTGCTCTGCAATAGCGAGCAATGAACTTCCCTGCTTTGCATACAGCACTTTTGTATTATTGATCTCAAACATTTCTTCAGGATAATTCACATCGGATAATGACGGACCGGTACGGGATGTTGCCGCAACAGGGTTGCCATACGAGTTTTGCACAGTGGCAATTGGTGGTGCAGGCATATTACCCGCAATAGCATACATAGGCGTTTCGTCAGAGAATGATTTCTTTCCCTGTGCAATTAATGTGTACAACTGCAGGTTGTAATCTTCAACATATTTCATCAATAGCTGGGGATACATAGGATTGGTAGCATAACCTGCTTTTTTTAATCCTTTAGCCCAGCCCCCATAATCTGCCGGATCAATATTAAAAAGAAATGCATAACGCGGACTATTCTTTAAAAAATCGGAGTGATCGCGGTATGAGTCTTCCGCATTGGAATAGGATCTGAAGCACTCTCCTTTCTCATCATCATCATGATAAACTTTATCACCGATCCAAGTATTTTTACATTTTATACCAAAATGATTGTTTGAATTTTTCACCAGGTCACTACTACCTGCCTGCGTCTCCAAAATACCCTGTGCCAGGGTAATGGATGCAGGTACTCCTGTTCGCTGCATTTCCTTTATCGCAATGAACTTGTAAGTGTTAATATACCGGACAATATCCGGATTTTGAGCTAAAGCTCCCTGCAGAATCATCAACAAGCAGAAAGCGAATAAATTTAGTTTTCTAAACATTGGATCTACTTTCATTTTTTACGTATTATCATCAGACCGTCTCTTACAGTCAGCATTACCTGTTCTGTTCTTGTATCTTGTTTTATGTGTTCATTAAAAGCCTGAATAGCTTTTGCATTTTTTCCCTGCTTTTTTTCTTCCAGTACTTCGCCATGAAACAGTACATTATCCGCCAGGATATAACCGCCGGGCCTAACCGCGGGCAATACTATTTCATAATAGAGCGAATAATTCACCTTGTCAGCATCAATAAAAACCATATCCCAGGTTTCATTCAACTCTTTAAGAATGTTTTCCGCATTTCCCACCTGCAATATTATCTTATCTTTCAGAGAGCTTTTGTTAAAAAATATTTGAGCCTGTTCAGCGTCGGTCGCCCTCAGTTCAATAGTATAAAGTTTACCGTTATCTTTTAATCCTTTGGCAAGGCACAAAGCACTGTAGCCGGTAAAAGTACCTATTTCAAGAATCCTGACTGGCTGTAACATACGGCTTAATAACTCGAGCAACTTACCCTGTACAGCACCACTCAGCATGTGAGCTTGAGGATGTGTCTTAATGGTATAATCGGCAACTTCATGCAACAGATCATCCTCAGGAGTTGTGAACGCCAAAGCATAAGCATCTGCAAGGGGATGAAGTATTTCCAATTTTATAAGATTTTCCGCAAAGGTAAGGCAAGTAAAGACAATTAGAAATTAGGTGCCAGTTGCCGGGTACGATAATACTCCAGCATATAATGTACCACTTCATCGGCGGTATCTGCCACTTCAAACAAAGCAAGATCTTCGGGATTAATATTGCCTTCCATCAGCATCACATCTTCCAGCCATTGCAAAAGTCCGCGCCAATAAGATCTGCCCACCAAAACCATTGGCATCTGTTTAAACTTTTCTGTTTGTATCAATGTGGCTACTTCAAAAAATTCATCCAGCGTACCAAAGCCACCAGGCATCATAACAAAGCCCTGCGAATATTTGGTGAACATTACTTTGCGCACAAAGAAATAATCAAAATCCAAAAGTTTGTCTTTATCAATATACTCATTGTAGTGCTGTTCAAAGGGAAGATCAATATTAAGCCCTACACTCTTGCCGTTAGCCAATGCCGCACCTTTATTACCAGCTTCCATTATACCTGGGCCGCCACCGGTGATGATACCAAACCCTTCCTCTGCAAGACGTTTTGCAATTTCAGAAGACAATTCGTAATAAGGAGTACCAGGCTTAGTTCTCGCAGAACCAAAAATTGATATACAGGGGCCTATCTTAGAAAGTGCTTCAAAGCCATCTACAAATTCGGCCATGATTTTAAAAATTTGCCAGCTACTATGAGCCATACTTTCCTTCCAGTGCCTTTCTTTCAAAGTTTTCAGGGTTGCATTCATTGTTGTGTTGTTTTGAGTTTTGGGTTTTGGGTTTCGGGTTTCGGGTTTCAAGTTACAGGTTACTGGTTACAGGTTTCAGATTACAGGTTACAGATTACAGGTTACAGGTTACAGATTTCAGGTTACAGATTTCAGGTTTCAAAGCCGTAGCTAAGTTGAAAGCTAATAGCTCAAAGCCTACAGCCCATAGCTAATTGCTGATAGCCCATAGCTCAAAGCTCAAAACCCACAGCTTACTCGTAAAAACGCCAATTAATTGATTTTAGTTTACAGTATTGCTTCTTTTTGAGACTAAAAACAAACCAAACCAGGTGAGTAATCCATTGAGTAATAAAAGTTCAATGCCTATTTGAAAACCGCCAAACCAATGAGCGGCATGCCTGCTGACGATATAACATAATACAGGAGCTACAAGGCAAATGGCGGTGATAATGTAGCTGTCTGGCAATTGTCGTCGGGTAAAAATACCAAAAGCAAATAAACCAAGCAATGGACCATACGTATACCCGGCAAGATCAAGTATCACATCAATAATACTATTGTTATTAATAATGTGAAAAATAATAATACAAACAAGGAAAATAAAAGCAAAAGTAAAATGAACTGACAACCTTGTCCGCTTTTTTGATTTCTCGTCTATATCGGTTCTTCTTTTTAGTCCGAGTATATCAATGCAAAAAGAAGAGGTCAATGCGGTGAGTGCGCCATCGGCGCTGGGAAACAATGCAGAAATAAGTGCTATGATAAACATGATGCTAATGGAATTGGGCAGAAAATTCATAACAATGGAAGGAAAAATTTTGTCACCGATAACATTCAGTGTCTGTCCGGTATGTGCAGGATCTGGTACAACTAATTCTTTTACTACGCCGGTTGCGCTGGTAATATCTGTATATACACCGCCTTTAGACAAAGCAAACATATACAGCAATCCACCCAGCATCAGAAACAAAAACAAAACACCAAACATCACTGTGGCCATTGTCATAATATTTTTTTGTGAATCACCCAGTCGTTTTACACTGATATTCTTCTGCATCATTTCCTGGTCAAGCCCTGTCATGGCAATGGTGATGAAAGCTCCGCCTACAATTTGCTTCAGGAAAAAGCCTTTACTGTTGATATCCGTATTAAACACGCTCAGGTATCCTATTTCTTTCATCTTCGAAAGCGCTTCCCCGCCACCCAGGTTAAGATGGTGGAGTATGTAAATCACACAAACGATCAACCCTAAGACCATCAGCGTGGTTTGCAGGGTATCTGTATATACAATAGTTTTTACACCACCTTCAAAAGTGTACAGCAATATCATCAGCAAAATAAGCGCTGTAGTAACTACAAAGGGTACCCCCATTTTGTCGAGGATAAAAAATTGTAAAATATTTATCACTAAATACAGCCTGGCTGTAGCACCTACTGTACGACTGATGATAAAAAACAATGCTCCTGTTTTATAGGCTATATTCCCGAACCGGTGCTGAAGGTAGTTGTAAATAGACGTAAGATTGAGGCGATAATACAGTGGCAGCAAGACAAAAGCTATAACCGCATACCCAATCAAATAGCCTATTGCCACCTGCATATATGCAAACCCTTTGAAGCTGCCTCCGGCAAAATCCCCTACCCCGCCGGGAACACTCACAAAAGTTACCCCCGACAAGGATGTACCTATCATTCCAAATGCCACCAGCATCCAGTTGCTGCTTTTATTACCAATAAAAAATGAATCATTGTTGGAATTGCGGGAGGTGTAATATGCTACTATCAGCAGTATGGCAAAATATCCTATCACAAAAGAAAAAAGCATCCAGGGAGACATAGAGATATATAGTTTTTTAAGGCCGGAAGATAAAGCAATTATTCTTTTAGCAACATTTTCTGCAGGTCTTCCAGGGCCACTCCTTTCGTTTCCGGCACTTTAGTCAGTACCCATATTAGCTGAAGCACCATCATAAATGCAAAGAATACAAAAATAGGCCATGGATTTTCACGGAATATTCCCGTTTGTGCATCAAGAAAAACCGGTGTAATCAGCGTAATGACAGCAGCGAATATCCAGTGGATACTGGCGCCAAAAGCTTGTCCTTTACCCCGGATGGTATTTGGAAATATTTCTGAAATAAGCACCCAAATCACCGCTCCCTGTCCTGCTGCATGAGAAGCCACAAATAAAAGGAGTGATACGAGCAAAAATCCTGGTCCGGCTGTTGCATAAAAAGCCCAGCCTACCATCAATAAACTAATGATATATCCGTAAGAACCCCATAACAAAAGTTTTTTTCTGCCAGCCTTGTCAATAAGATATAGTCCCACAAAAGTAAAAACCAGGTTTACACCACCAATAGCCGTGGAGTTGAACAGAGAGTCACGGGTACCTAATCCGGCTCGCTCAAGAATTTCCGGAGCATAGTATAAAATAAAATTTATACCTGACCATTGGTTGAAAAAGGCGACAAAAAAAGCCAGCCAAATGACCCGCGCATGTTTTTTACTGAAAAAGCCTTTTGTCCGGTTAGCTTCTTCACGTTTTGCACTCTCGGAAATTGCAGCAATTTCTTCATCGGGATTGCTGACTCCGAGCCGGAGCAGTATAGTTTTAGCTAAGCTATAGTCACGTTTAATAGATACAAGCCAGCGTGGGCTTTCCGGTATAGTAAACACCATAACTGAATATATCAATGAAGGAACAGCCATCACTCCCAGCATCCATCGCCAGTCATTAGCCCCCCCCACTCCCTGTAAAAAATAGTTGGACAGAAACGCAATCAGAATTCCGAAAACAATATTGAACTGATACAAAGCCACCAGCCGGCCACGGGTGGAGGGTGTAGAAATTTCAGACACATAAGCCGGGGCAGCAACGGAAGACACCCCGATACCAAGCCCACCAATAAACCGAAAAAAGGAAAACGTATAAGGATCTGGCGCCAGCGCCGAACCCAATGCAGAAACTGAAAATAAAATACCCACCCACAACAGTACTTTTTTTCTGCCGAATTTATCTGTAGGCCATCCGCCAAATATGGCACCTACAACGGTACCCCATAAGGCCATTGACATAATAAAAAACCCATGAAACCAGGGAGAAATTTCTGTAGTATGCCAAATTAATTTAATAGGCTGGTTAGCACCCGAAATGACAACTGTATCGAATCCGAAAATAAATCCGGCAAGTGCAGCGATTAAAGAAATACCAAAAAGATTGCCTGATCCTTTTGAGGTCGAGCTGGTCAGGCTGTCATTAGATTGTATCTGCATGTTAAATACTTTGTTGCTTTTTGAAAATTAAGTTGAAATTCCTGAGTAAAAACACTTCAATATAAATAAATATCAGATATGAAAGTGCAGGAGATTATAGGGGTATCTCTAATTTTTGATGACTTACGTGCAGACTGATTTATGAAGAAGAAATTAAAATAGCCCTAATACACGAACAAATGATTTAAATACATTCGTGTATTAGTGGCTATTCTACCAATTATCTGCTCAAAAAACTATAGTTAATAGAAAAGAAAACATTGCATTTTATTTCATCTTTCATAAATTTTCCAGGGGTGGGAATATTTGTCCTGTTGTTTTCATACAACGAAGATAATCGTTGGACATATCCTAAACATGCCCCCAGTGATAAAAGCAATTTATTTTTTTCGCCAAACATAGCTGACATTCCCAGAAACACACGTGGCTTTGGTTTGTTTTCAATGGAAAGCCCGGTGCCAAAAGTCCCACCTAAATACCATGGATTTTTATCGTTCACCCTCCATCCCATATACGCTAGCGCATTAATGCCATATTCAATTTTGCCCGGATTGTCAGATATCAAATTGTAAGCGGTATCCGCATTTTTAACAACTGCTTCAGCGCTATAACCCTCACTATGAAGACCACTCAAATATATACCTCCGCATACCCCCCAAATATTTTTTTGCGACCAGGGAAATTGGAAACTTGTATTATATGAGGGCAATTTTATACTATCGCCCCATGGCTTCATATCAATTGTAATTTTTTTTAAGTCTGCAGTATAAATCAACGGAGCAGATAAGTATGTTGTACTTAATAATTGGAGGGGTTCAAGGTTATCAATATATTTTTTTTGCTGTGCATACCCCGATGATATTTCCATTTTTTCAACAAATACATTGGCTTCAGTATAAAATTTTCTGATCAGGCTATCGCCAACACGTACATGATGGTGGTTATTTCTGTATGCATCCGTTATAAAAGGCAACACATCTTTATTGTAACTGTTATGAGCTGTAACCACATCTTTTCTAACATCGGCAATCTGTTTCCGCAGGTTACTAAACTCAATCTCAATGTATTTAACTTTTTCTTTGATGGAAGTAAATTGTTCCTCTTTAGGCAAAGGCTCCCATAAAAAAGAATTCAATCTCGAAAAACCATATAAAGTTTCTTCCAATTTTTCTCTATTTTTGACAATCTTACCGTAAACCTCAGCAGTAATAATTTGATGCTGTTTTAGTTTTTCTTCAATGGAGGCTACAATATTTTTTTCTTTTGGAATTGAGATAGTAACCTTTTCCTGCGGGGATTTGAGCAGGGAATTTAGTAGATTCTCTGTCTTAGAAAATGGAAGTGTAACTATCTTACCAGATTGCTCTACGGAAACCTCCTGGTTTGGAGATAGCAGGGGACTGATATCAAGGGAACTGATGTTGCCTGCCAATGTGGAAAGGTTTGATGGGTCCAAAAACCAACTTAACGCATTGCTGTTGCCGAACGCATATACTGTAGAATCAGTATTGTTGATAATTACCTGGTATAAATAGGGGTTATAATCCTTTACCTTCACCCAAATAGCATCCCCTCTTTTTAGATTCTTCTTCCTTTC
>JAFDXG010000091.1 GCA_018268105.1 Bacteroidota bacterium
TCGCAATACAACTTTGAATTTGATTTCAGTGATGTTAAAGGACAGGAAAATATTAAGCGGGCTCTTGAGATAGCTGCAGCAGGCGGTCACAATGCTATCCTGATAGGTCCACCCGGAGCCGGTAAGACTATGCTGGCAAAACGTATACCGTCCATTCTTCCACCACTCACCCTGCAGGAAGCGCTTGAAACTACCAAGATACACAGTGTTGCCGGTAAATTACCGGCAGATACCACACTCATTTCCCGGAGACCTTTTCGATCGCCCCATCATACGGTAAGTGATGCTGCCCTGGTAGGGGGAGGCGGTGTGCCACAACCGGGGGAAATTTCTCTTTCGCATAATGGCGTTTTGTTTCTGGACGAATTGCCCGAGTTTAAACGAACTGTACTTGAGGTAATGCGTCAGCCGATGGAAGAAAGAAAAGTTACTATTTCAAGGGCAAAAATCGCCATCGATTTTCCGGCAAGTTTTATGCTTATTGCCTCTATGAATCCCTGTCCCTGCGGATTTTACAATCATCCGGAGAAAGAATGCAGTTGCCCTCCCGGCGCTGTGCAAAAATACCTGAACAAGATTTCTGGGCCCCTGCTCGACAGGATTGATTTGCATGTAGAAGTAACCCCGGTATCTTTTTCCGCACTTGCACAACAGAAATCCGGAGAAAGCTCAGAAATAATAAGAGCAAGGGTAATTAAAGCCAGGGAAATTCAGGCAGCACGTTATGAAAATACATCCGGAGTATATTGCAATGCCCAAATGAGTAGCAAAATGCTGAAGGAGATATGCGCTATAGATACAGCCGGACAAAGCCTTTTGAAGGCTGCGATGGATAAGCTTAACCTTTCTGCAAGGGCTTATGATCGCATACTAAAAGTTGCCCGCACTATTGCCGATCTGGCCGGTGCTGGCACTATTGAGCCTTCATTTCTTGCAGAAGCTATCCAGTATCGGAGCCTCGACAGGGAAGGCTGGGCAGGATAAAAAAACAGGCAACCCTAACAGGTTGCCTGAGATTGCATAAATATTATGAGACAATTAGTAATCTCCCAGAGTTTCAGGAAGCTGGGCAAGCGCTTTTTGCAACTGGTCGTCGTTAGGTGCTATACCATGCCATTCATGATGTCCTTCCATAAAATCAACCCCCTTACCCATGATGGTGTGCATCATAATGGCTATGGGTTTGCCCTGTCCTGTCATGGTTTTTGCCTTATTCAGTGTTGCAATTACTTCATCAATATCATTCCCGTTCATTTGCAATATAGTCCATCCGAAAGCCTCAAACTTTTTGGCTATATCCCCCAGTGACATTACTTGTTTTGTAGGTCCGTCAATTTGTTGGCCATTCCAGTCTATTGTAGAAATAAGATTATCTACTTTGTGATGGGCAGCAAACATGGCAGCCTCCCAGTTTTGCCCTTCATCCAATTCACCATCACCATGCAGGGAAAAAACTTGATGACCGTCGCCATTAAGCTTTTTTGCAAGGGCTGCTCCAATAGCAACACTCATACCCTGTCCCAAAGAACCAGAAGCTACGCGAATACCCGGCAGATGCTCATGTGTTGCAGGATGACCCTGCAGGCGCGAGTTAAGTTTCCTAAAAGTATTCAGTTCTTCTATAGGAAAATATCCTGAACGGGCAAGGGTAGCATAAAATACCGGGGAAATATGACCATTTGACAGGAAAAAAAGATCTTCACCCTTACCATCCATGTGGAAGTCCGGGTTATGTTTCATAATATCAAAGTACAAGGCGGTAAAAAAATCAGCACATCCCAATGATCCCCCGGGATGTCCGCTCTGACAGGCATGTACCATTCTAACTATATCTCTTCTTATCTGTGTTGCAACAGCTTTTAATTCTGGCATAATTATTTCGTTTAAAAAATCTTGCCAAAGCTAAATGAAAGTTCTTGGAATTATAAGGAGACCGGAAGAATTCAGGAAATATAGTTTTAGAACATAATACTATAAAATGAGGGCAACCGTTTGTTTATTTGGAATCTTAAGTGATTATTCGTAATCAAAATGTTAAGAAAGGCTTTTATTTTGAATCAGGTTATATAATCAAAATTATTACCATATTTTCGCACTTCAAAAAAGCATCTGATGGAAGTTATCCTGTTAGGGGCATTGTTGGCTTTTATAATAACCTATACTGCTATACCTGTAATTATTAATGTAGCCAATTTTAAAAAGCTATATGATGTGCCCAATGACAGAAAAATTCATGCTACACCTGTCCCCTCGTTAGGAGGACTTGGAATTTTTGCAGGCTTTATTATTGCATGCTTGTTAGCCATACCATTAGGATCAACTTCTGAATTTCAATATTATTTTGCTGCCGCTCTTGTTATATTTTTTCTAGGATTAAAAGATGATATTCTTGTGCTTACGCCAATGAAAAAAATAATTGGGCAGGCGATAGCAGCTTTTATTATTATATATAAAGGTGGTATTGAAATTCAGAGTATGCACGGCTTTCTTGGTGTGGAACAATTACCTCAGGCAATCGGACTGGCGCTTACCTATCTTACAGTAATTGTTGTTATAAATTCCTTCAATCTGATTGATGGTGTAGATGGTCTGGCAGCGGGTCTTGGTATATTTACTACGCTATGTTTTGGGATGTATTTTTATATTGCAGCTCAAATACCTTATGCTACTCTTGCATTTGCAATGACAGGAAGCTTGATGGCTTTTTTAATTTTCAACCGTTCACCGGCAAGGATATTCATGGGGGATACCGGATCATTGTTAATAGGAATGGTCAATGCCATCCTGGTTATTCGTTTTATAAATATTGCCGGCACACCCGGTACAACTACAAGCGTTAATGCATCGCCGGCTATAGGAGTAGCCATTCTGATCATACCATTATTTGATACACTTAGGGTGTTTGCTATCCGTATATTTAACCGCCGGTCGCCGTTTAGCCCCGACCGTAACCATATACACCATATTCTTCTTGACAAGGGTATGAGCCATAAAGCAGTTAGCCTGGCACTGATCGTTACCAATATCTTTTTTGTAGTTCTGGCATATATCCTGCGCAATATTAATATCAATCTTTTGATACCAATATTATTATGTTGTGCATTTGCAGCTTTTGCATTTGTCTTTTTCCACAAACCTGCAACCATGCTGATTACCAACGAGCAGGGCGATATAATACAGATCAACACCCGTTCACGTATAATGCCCCTTTCTCCGGCAAAAAAAGTAGCAGAACAGAACTAATCATCGGATAGTCTTTTTTATTCATTCCATTCCTTAGCTTTGCTGCGATTAATATTTATTTCGGTATGTCAGAAGATGTAAAGCTTATAATGGATATGGCAGAAGATAGTATGCACAGAGCCATCAGCCACCTGGAAATAGAATTAGTGAAAATAAGAGCGGGCCGTGCAAATCCTCAGATGTTTGATGGATTGGTAGTAGATTACTATGGATCTTCCACACCAATAAACCAGGTAGGGAATATTTCAGTTACGGATGCCCGCACCATCACTATCCAGCCCTGGGAGAAAAATATGTTGCAACCGATTGAACGTGCTATAATTGCTGCTAACATGGGTGTAACACCTCAGAACGATGGTGTTATTATCAGGATTTTTTTACCTGCACTGACAGAAGAAAGGAGAAAAGAACTGGTAAAAAAAGTAAACGCCGAAGGTGAACAATCTAAGGTATCCATAAGAAGTGTTCGCAGGGATACGATTGAAGAAATAAAAAAATTGCAAAAAAACGGGTTAAGTGAAGATGAAGGAAAAGATGCTGAAAAAGAAGTTCAGCAAATGACCGATAAATATATAGCCCTTATTGATAAACATCTTGCAGCTAAGGAAAAAGAAATTATGGTGGTATAGCCAACTTTTTTAGATTTATCTGCGACTTAACCTGATAAACATATATGCCCCCAATCAAATTAAAAAAGATCAGCACCCGGGCTCCTAAAAGCATCAATAAAAAGAAGACTAAGGACGAAACCGATGGCATGCTTTCCGAACTGGATGACTTGCAGAACCTGCTGTTTGCAGAAAATAAGCATTCACTCCTGGTGGTACTGCAGGGAATGGATGCCAGTGGCAAAGACGGGGCGATAAGAGAAGTCTTCGGAAAATTGAACCCGCAGGGGGTTACGGTACAATCTTATAAAGTGCCTACAGCTGAAGAGTTGTCACATGATTTTCTATGGCGTATTCATGCTCATGCGCCTGCTAAAGGATTGATACAGGTATTTAACCGCTCTCATTACGAAGATATTCTTGTCACCAGGGTACATAAATGGTGTGATGATGATACAGCCAAAAAACGCATGGATGCCATTAACGATTTTGAAAAATTGCTTACCCTACACAACAATACCAGAATTCTTAAATTCTATTTACACATTTCACCTGAAGAACAGTTGGAACGGTTAAAAGAACGCACCGCCGATCCTAAAAAAATGTGGAAATATAATGAAAAAGATTTTGAAGAAGCAAAGCTGTGGAATGAATATATGCGTGTATATGAGGAATGTTTTTCGCATTGCAGTTATGTTCCCTGGCATATTATTCCTACCGACCAAAACTGGTATAAAGAATATCTGATCACCAAGAAGGTATATGAAACCCTGAAAGGACTTAATATGAAATATCCCGGGCTAAAAAAGTAACTGTACGCTAATGTAAGAGAAGATATCCATATTTGTCCAGATTTCAATGCCGTCCATAGAAGTATATTCTGTCTATTACAATATATTCGTTAATCAAAAAAATCAACAATCATGGGATTACTAAAGGAATTTAAAGCGTTCGCTCTGAAAGGTAATGTTATTGATCTTGCTGTAGCAGTGATCATCGGCGCAGCGTTTGGCGCCATCGTTTCTTCACTTGTAGATGATGTTATTACCCCGTTATTACTGACCCCTGCGTTAAAAGCAGCACATGCAGAAAATCTTGATCAACTGTCATGGGGTGCTGTAAAGTATGGGAAATTTCTTTCTGCAATTATCAAATTCGTGGTCATTGCCTTTATATTGTTCCTGTTGATAAAAGGAGCAAAAAGTATGGAAAAAAAGAAAGAAGCCGCACCTCCTCCCGGGCCATCTTCCACTGATCAACTGCTAATGGAAATCAGGGATGAATTGAAGAAAAGGTAGTTCGTTTTAATTGGCATAATTTTTATTTTATACATGGTTCACAACTGAGCAAATTTGTTGTGATGGCTTTTTATTTACTTTCGCGAAAAATTTCTACTATGAAAAAAATTACATGGAGCGTTTTTCTATGTTTGTCGTTTATTTATTCTTCTCAAATATTTGCCCAGGACCAAACGGTAAAAGAGCTGAAGGAAGCGGGTAGCAAAACCATTGCAAAAGATCCGAAAGACACTACTGTTAAAATATGGAAAACCGGAGGGTTGCTGAGTGTGAATGTAAACCAGGGAGCATTGAGCAACTGGGCCGCAGGGGGCGACAAATCTTCCTTGTCGGTTGCTTCACTGGTGAGTTTGTATGCTTTTTATAAAAAAGATAAGCATGTATGGGATAATACACTTGAGCTTGCATACGGTTTAGTGAACACTACCAGCCTGGGTACCCGAAAAGCGGATGACAGGATAGACCTCCTCTCCAGGTATGGTTACCAGATCAGTAAAAACCACTGGTATGCAGGCATGTTGTTTAATTTCAGGACGCAGTTTGCAAAAGGATACAATTATACGGATGCAAATAAAAAAATAATGACTTCGGATTTTTTTGCCCCGGCATATATAGTGGTTTCACCAAATATCTCATACCAGCCATCAGATAATTTTTCCGTGTCGCTGTCTCCTGCCACAGCCAGATGGGTTATTGTAAGTAATGACTCTTTATCCTCTGTGGGTGCGTTCGGGGTTGATCCCGGCAAGAAGATTCGAACGGAGTTTGGTGCATTTGGTTCTGTTAACTACAAAGCAAAAATCAGTGAAAATGCATCTTACCAGGGCAGACTGGATTTGTTTTCCAATTACCTGAAGAATCCACAAAATATCGACCTGTATATGACCAATGTGCTGCTGGTAAAAGTAACAAAGCTGATTACAGTAAGCCTTTCGCTTGATATGATTTATGATGACGATGTAAAATCAGTTGATAAAGACGGCAATGTACGAGGCCCCCGTATTCAGTTAAAAGAGTTAATGGGTATTGGGCTATCCTACCGCTTCAAAAACTAATTTCTTTCATACATTTGTTGCGTCCCGCACCGGTTATTTATAACCTGCGGGACGTAACCTTTTTAAACAGTTACAGTGAATACAGAATCATATCAGATTAAACTCCCCCAGTTCCAAGGCCCATTTGATTTGTTGCTCTTTTTTATTGAAAGAGATGAACTGGATATTTACGACATACAAATATCAAAGATCATAAATGATTTTATGAACTTTATGCACAATGCCCAGGAGCTAAATATAGAACTGAGCAGCGAGTTCATCCTGTTTGTATCTACATTAATGCGCATTAAGGCAAAGATGTTGCTGCCCCGAAAAGAACTGGATGCCCAGGGCAATGAAATAGACCCGCGTCAGGAACTGGTAGATAAAATTCTTGAATATAAAAGATTTAAAGAAGCTTCCCTTCAAATGGCTGAAATGGAAGCTATGCGTATGCTGATGGTGAAAAGAGGTAATATTCAGAAAGAAATTACTCAGATCGGGGAAGAAGCGGGTGAAGGCACAGAGATACAAACCATTACCATGTTTAAGCTGATGAAAGCTTTTGAAAAGGTAATGCAAAAAATGTATGACCGAAACAACAAACCCCAGCACGTTGTATATAGCTATAATTATACCATGGAGGGCAGCAGGGAATATATGTTGGATATGGTGAAGAATGAGAAAACCGTAACCTTTGAAAACGTCTTTAAAATTTGCGAAAACCGAATACATGCAATCTTTCTATTCCTGTCTATGCTCGAGCTTGTTCAACAAAAATATATGACTCTTATTACAGGTGAAGGACGCAATAATTTTATCATTGAGTGGAATGAACATCGCGAAGAGGATATTGCAGCGGATATTCCTTCTATAGAAGAATAGTTACCATCACCAGTTATATTAGTCGGCAATATTTAGACTTTAGTTTGTTAAGATCAATTTAAAGCCTGCTTTAGCCGAAGTTTCTATTTGTATTTTACAATTGCAAAACTAAATCCCGGATAATGAAATTGATCTCTGCATTGATATTATTCATTCTCACGCCGCTTTTTTTATTGGCACAGGAAAATACATTGCACTGGAAGCTATCTGCACAAAAAACCGATAATACCACGTATACCCTCACCGCTAAAGTAACCCTCGGCAACGGATGGCATGCGTATGCACAGAATGACCCCGGTACAGGTATTGAACCACTTCAACTGAACTGGGATAATGAGAATATTACAAAAGACGGAGAACCGTTTGTATCACCTGCGGCTGTACCGGTTGCTGACCCCGTTTTTGACAACCAAAAATTTGCGGTGTACAAATCTGGTGAAATTGAGATTGTGCAAAAAATAAAAATCACAGGCGATATACCGGCTTCATTAAAAATATCTCTTAAAGGTTTTATCTCCAATAACGCCGAATTTTTGCCGGTGGATGAAGCACAAACAGTGACATTGGAAGGCGGTGTGGAAAGCCATGCCGCTGAGTTGATTAAACTGAAAAGTGTTGACCTGAAGCACCCGGCAAAACCCTGTGGCGAGACCCAGGCGGCAGACATCGGAATTTTTATGATTTTCCTGCTTGGAATAGGTGGTGGGTTGATTGCTTTACTTACTCCTTGCGTGTTTCCTATGATTCCGGTAACGGTTTCTTTTTTTACCAACCGGTCAGCCAACAAATCGCAGGCTATTAAGAATGGAGTTTTGTACGGTTTTTTTATATTTCTAATCTATGTGGCTGCAAGTATCCCGTTTCATATAATCGGCAATGTACAGCCGGAGATATTCAATAATATTTCAACCAATGCGTGGTTAAATGTTTTCTTTTTTATTGTATTTATCATTTTTGCAATTTCCTTTTTTGGTTTTTTTGAAATTACAATTCCAGCTTCATTAGCAGGAAAGGCTGATTCAAAAAGCAATGTTGGCAGTACCAGCGGTGTTTTTTTCATGGCGCTCACCCTGGTAATTGTTTCGTTTTCCTGCACCGGCGTTATTCTTGGTACCTTACTCGTTGGCACTGCTGCCAATGGCGCATGGTCGCTTACGGCAGGTATGGCAGGCTTTGGTGTTGCACTGGCTTTACCTTTTGCATTATTTGCCATATTTCCCAATTGGCTGAAATCTCTGCCAAAGAGCGGCGGCTGGCTCGACACAGTAAAAAAAGTACTTGCCTTTGCTGAACTGGCGCTGGCTTTCAAATTCCTTTCCAATGCTGATCTGGTAGAACATTGGGGATTATTAAAACGCGAAGTTTTTATTGGTATATGGATTATTATCTCATTAGGAATGGCAGCCTATCTTTTTGGCCTGCTAAAACTTCCCCATGATACTAAAGGACAAAAAATTTCAACGGGCAGAAAAGTTTTGGGCGGTGTTGCGATTGTGTTTGCAATATATCTTCTACCCGGGCTTACATCATCTGCAAATGCCAACTTAAAGTTGCTGAGCGGTTTTCCGCCGCCATTAAGTTATAGTGTTTATGGAGAAGCAAATGTAAAACACAAAGGTGTTGAACCTGCTGTTATCAATGATTTCTCGAAAGCTGTAGCGCTGTCAAAAAAAGAGCAAAAACCTATTTTAATTGATTTCACCGGATGGGCATGTGTCAATTGCCGTAAAATGGAAGAGCATGTCTGGACAAAACCCGAAATTTCATCTTTGCTTAGTGAAAAATTTATCCTGGTCTCATTATATGTTGATGATAGAAAAAAATTACCTTCTGCAGACAGGTTTATTTATACGTTTGAAGATGGCAAGCAAAAAGAGATAAATACTATCGGAGACAAATGGGCTACTTTCCAGTCAGAAAATTTCGGTCAGGTAACGCAACCCTTATATGCCATACTTAATTCAGAAGGCGAACTGATGACCTATCCTGTTGGTTATACCCCGGATGCAAAAGAATACCAGGATTGGCTCAATTGCGGAATTGCAGCCTTCTCTGCTAAAAAATAAAAAATCTTACTACATTTAGGTGAACCATTAAATAATACAGTATGCCTATACGTATGACAGACGATCAACCCGATCAGCCCGAACAATTCAACGACGATGGTGGCGGTGGACGAGGTGGCGGAGGATTACCCGGTGGAGGTGGTGGCGGGTTACTCGCTTTTATTCCCTTGTTACTGCGTATTTTCGGAATCAAAGGGGTATTGGTAATTGCTGCAGTGGGTATTGGTGCGTATTTCTTCATGGGGCGTGGCGGATGCAGCGGAGTGCTTAACCAGGCAGGGAGTTTTCTTTCTACCGGTGGGGTACTAGATCCAAAACAATTTGCCAAAGCAAATATTTACGAATCCCTTGAAGACGATAATACAAAAAATCCATTACCCGAATCGGCCAACCTTCAGCGTTATGCACCTGCTGTGGGCAACCAGGGTCAGCAGGGCAGTTGTGTGGCATGGAGCAGCGCGTATGGAGCAAGAACTATACTGGAAGCAGCACGTACCGGGCAAAATGCTGATCAGCTCAAATTCAGTCCTGCTTTCTTATACAACCAGATTGGTCTGGAAGGCTGTCAGGGTTCCTATATTTTGCGGGCAATGGAGTTTATGACCAAACAGGGATCAGTTCCTTACGACGTATTCCCCTATAGCGATCAGGATTGTACAGAAAAGCCCAGCGGCGCTATGATACAGGAAGCAGCCCAATTTAAAATGCGGGGATTTAATCGTCTTACCAAAGGTGATAATACTGACGAGATTGATATACGAGCCATCAAAGAAAACCTTGCACAGGGTGCGCCTGTAGTAATAGGCATGATGGTTGGTCAAAGCTATATGCAATCAATGATGGGTAAAGATGTATGGTATCCCGAGCCGGGTGATGCCTCTATGATGGGATTCGGCGGCCATGCCCAATGCGTGGTAGGCTACGATGATAAAAAATATGGCGGATCGTTTCTGATAATGAATAGCTGGGGGCCGGAATGGGGCAATAATGGTTTTGCCTGGGTGAGATATAATGATTTCAAAACTTATGTACGAGAAGCTTACGGACTGGAACCAATGAATAAAACCGGAACTGCTGCTAACGCTCCTTTTGCCTGCGAAATCGGTTTAATGGAAGTGCAATTTGATGGCAAGCATACGGTGACTAAAGGGTATATTCCGCTCAGATTAACTTCTGCCAATCGCTTTGAAACGGTAACTCCGGTAAAGCCGGGTATTCGATTTAAGATGGAAGTAAAAAATTCAACAGAATGTTATACTTATATTTTTGGGAAAGAAACTGATGGAACCAGCTATACTTTATTTCCATATCCAGAACCTTCTGACCCTGCAAAATCAAAATATTCTCCCTTCTGCGGAATTGCCGGATATCGCCTGTTCCCAAAAAACAAAAGCCTGGAACCTGACAGTATCGGCACAAAAGATATGATGGTAGTAGTGGTAAGTAAACGACCGCTGGATTGGTACACTATCAACAGTACGATCAGCCGTCAGCCACAAACTGACTATGCCACCCGTGTGAACAGTACTTTCCGGAAAGACAATTCTCCGGAAATCCATTACGAAAGCACCAATACAGGAATTATAAAATTTAGCGGAGCTGCAACAGATAACCAGGTAGCTACATGCATAGTGGAAGTAAGTAAACAACGCTAAAACGGAAATGAAGGTTTCAGGTTTTTTTTCAGGAAGTTTATAAGTATATTTATCATCTGACTAACCGATGCTTCACACAGGAAAAATAATAACTAACTATCAATAGTTCACTCTATTACTTCTTCCTGCCCTTTTCTCCATATCTAAAATCCACATCCTTCATTCCGCTTTATCCGTTGGGCAGCAATAATTATATACTTATTCCCACTGTCTGAAGTCAAAGCCATACAGGAGAAAACAAAAATAGATTTATGAATGCATTTATGAAAATGATACGCCAGCCATTCAGGTTCAGGATGTTCCTGCTCATCAATTTACCAAGTGCCTATTTTTCCGGTGTAAGAATAAAATATATTACAGAAGATAAATGTGCTGTTACTGTACCCTATAAATGGTTTTCAAAAAACCCGTTTCGTTCCACCTATTTTGCCTGCCTGGCTATGGCCGCCGAAATGAGTACCGGCGCCCTCACCCTATCACATATCTATAAACGAAATCCTTCTGTTTCTATGCTCATTACAGATATGAGTGCCGAATATTATAAGAAAGCAACCGGTATTACCACATTCCTTTGCCGTGATGGCATTGCGCTCAGGGATGCCGTGGAAGAAGCAATAGCAGCAAACGGCTGTAATGTAATAACTGTAAAATCTATAGGCACTAATGAAGCAGGCGAAATGATAGCGGAATTTTCATTTACCTGGTCGCTCAAAGTGAGGAACAAATAAATTATCCTGGTATTATTTGCTGTGGTGTTTCATAGAGAGATTATCCGTGAAAATGAAACATCTGAAAATAACTCATATTTTTCCACTCCCAATTAATTGCCCCTGCATCATATATCCCGTACCTTTCTGAATGAATATTTACCTCCTCTAAAATACTCGTTATGAAAAAATGCATTTTTTACTTTGTAGCGATATTTATATGCAAAAGTGCCGGTGCACAGTATGTCAGGGTGTACCCCACCAACTGGTGGGTGGGGATGCACAACCCCGAACTGCAGTTGCTGGTGCATGCGGGGTTTGATATAACAGATAGTGTGCGCATCAATTATGATGGGATTATTGTGAAACGCATAACACGGTTTAAAAACAAACATTACCTCGCTATTGACCTTTACATCTCTCCTGATGTCAGGCCGGGTACAGTGCAGATCATGTTCATCAAAAAAAATAAAATTAATTGGGTGCCTTTTTCGCTGTCTGCAAAAAATGCAGGAGATGGGCTATCCCGTATAAGAGGAGTCAGTGCAAAAGATTTTATATATCTGCTCATGCCCGACCGTTTTGCCAATGGTGATATTTCAAACGATATAGTGAAAGGGATGCGTGATGAAGTTGTTGACCGGAAAAATATGTATGCCAGGCATGGCGGTGACCTAAAGGGTATTGAAGATCACCTTGATTATTTTACAGATTTAGGCGTAACCTCTTTATGGCTAACCCCCGTTATCGAAAATGATATGCCGCTCACCAATGAAGGAGGCACACAACGGGCAGCTTATCATGGATACGCATTTACTGACCATTATAATGTAGATGCAAGGTTGGGCGGCAACCAGGCGTACAGTCACCTGATAGAAACTATGCATGCAAAAGGATTAAAAATTATTCAGGATGCCGTTTACAATCACGTAGGAGCCTCGCATTGGTTTGCCCTCGATCCGCCGACAGACGATTGGTTTCATCGATGGGGTACCTATACGCAAACCTCGTATAAAGATCAGCCGATGGTAGACCCCTACGCTTCGGAGGCAGATAAGAAGATTAGTAATGAAGGCTGGTTTACTCCCTTTATGCCCGACCTTAACCAGTCAAACCCCTATGTTGCTAATTTTCTTATACAACATGCTATATGGTGTACTGAGAAATTTGGCATTGATGGCTGGAGGGTGGACACCTATTTTTACAGCGAACCTAACTTTCTTAATAAAATTAATGATGCCCTCCTTGCAGAATTTCCTACCCTTACTGTTTTTGGAGAAGCATGGGTGGCTTCTGTTACCAACAGTGCTTATTTCTGTAGAAATAATATTGATGCGCCCTTCAAACATAACCTGATGGGAGTTACTGATTTTCCATTGCATTTTGCCATAATTGAGGGATTGAATCAGAAATTCGGATGGTCTGATGGTGTAAACAAAATTTACTCGACCCTTGCACAGGATATCCTATATAAAGATCCGTTCCGCAATCTAATTTTTCTTGATAATCATGATCTCGACCGCATATATTCAGTATTAGACGAGGACTTAAATAAAATGAAAACCGCCCTTATATGGCTGCTTACACTTCGCGGTATACCTCAGTTATACTACGGTGCTGAAATATTGATGAAGAATTTTAAAAACCCTTCTGATGCCATGGTGAGAGAAGATTTCCCTGGTGGTTGGACGGGCGATACCAGTAATAAATTTACAGCGACAAACAGGACCGTACTGGAAAATGAGATATTTGATTTCATAAAAAAATTAGCGCATTACCGGCTTCATTCTTCTGCACTCTCCAGCGGCAGACTCATGCAGTATCTGCCAGTTGACGGCATATATGTATATTTCCGTTACGATGACAAACAAACCGTAGCAATTGTTTCCAACACAAACGATTCTCCAAAGGAGGTTGATGTTTCAAGGTTTAAAGAGCGTACTGCAGGTTTTAAAAGTACCAGGAATATTTTAACCGGTGAACTAATTACATCCGGGCAATTTTCATTGCCTGCATATTCAACCTGGGTACTTGAACTTGAAAATTAAATCAGTGGTTTTACATTCGCAATGCTTAACTTTCCGGCTTACTGATAAAAATTATTTCGCCTTGAACCGTTTAATTATTGTTCTTTTATCGTCTCTGTCAGCTTATACCGTAAACGCACAAAAAAATAATGTTTCATTTCAATATCATATCCATAAAACAACTTCGCCAATCAAAATTGACGGCATTGCCGATGAACAGGCCTGGAAAGAGGCCCAGGTAGCTACCAATTTTTATATGGTATTACCCATGGATACCAGTGCTGCCAGGGTACGCACTGACGTTAGTATGACCTACGACAGGGATAATGTGTATTTGCTTGCTGTTTGTTATAATCCAGCGGATACAAGGCTGATGGTAGAATCTTTGCGTCGTGATTTTTCTTTTGTGAAAAATGATAATTTTCTTGTATTTATTGATCCTTTTGAAGACGAGACCACAGGTTTCGCTTTTGGAACAAATGCGTATGGCGCACAGTGGGATGGTACTATGTACGAAGGCAGCAAGGTTGATCTCAACTGGGATAACAAATGGAACTCCGAAGTAAAAAATTATAACGACAAATGGGTATTGGAAATGGCAATACCATTTAAAACCATCCGGTATAAAAAAGACGCCAGTGAATGGAGAATTAATTTTAGCCGCAATGATTTGAAAACTACGGAAAAGTCGAGCTGGACACCCATACCACGTCAGTTTCCAACCGCAGCACTCGCCTATACGGGTACATTAGTATGGGATGAAGCACCGCCTGCACCACGTTCAAATATTTCTGTGATTCCTTATGTGCTGGGCGGCTTATCCAAAAATTATCTTACCGGCAGCAAAACAGTATTTGATAAAAATATTGGTGGTGATGTAAAAGTATCTATTGGCCCATCATTGAATCTTGATCTTACCTTCCGCCCCGATTTTTCGCAGGTGGAGGTAGATAAGCAGGTTACCAATCTAAGCCGGTTCGAACTTTTCTTTCCCGAACGAAGGCAGTTCTTCCTGGAGAATGGCGACCTGTTTGCCAATTTTGGATATGCCGATATCCGGCCTTTCTTTTCGCGGAGGATCGGGTTGGGTGTACCTATCAACTTTGGTGCGAGACTAAGCGGAAAGTTGAATAAGAACACACGTATTGGCGTAATGGATATGCAAACGGCAAAGATGGACGAAACCGGACTGCCCACACAAAATTTTGCTGTATTGTCCCTGCAGCGCAAAGTTTTTAAACGATCCAATATCGGGGTGCTATATATTGACAAAGCATCCCTCAATTACCATCCCAATCCTAATGGCAATATTGACAGTGGTAAACAAATTTATTCTGCCTATAACAGGAATCTTGGTGTTGAATACAACCTCGCTTCATCCAATAATATATGGACAGGAAAGGCAATGGTATTAAAGTCATTTCAACCAGGTGCAGGAAATGACGATTGGATTCAAGCGGCCCACCTGCAGTACAGCAGCAAGCGCTGGCTGATTATGGGACAGTTTCAGCATGTAGGCAAAGACTATACTGCAGAAGTTGGCTATGTGCCACGTCGCGGTTATTTTAAACTGAATCCATCCGTGATATATTATTTTTTCCCTAAAGGGGGGAATATTTTAACACACGGACCACAGTTCAACAGTACACTTTATTTTAATAATAGTTTTGGTAAAACAGATTATACCAATATCCTTTCCTATCTGTTTACTTTCCGTTCAAAAAGCACCTTTAACCTGATTGCTCAAAATGATTATGTGCAACTGCTCCGCCCCTTTGATCCAACCAATCTTGGTAAAGATTCACTCGCCGAAGGCTCGAAACATGAGTGGAATACCCTTGGGGTTGATTATGTTTCCGCACCGCAACATCTGCTGACCTATGGTGCGTCCTTTCGGTATGGGGGCTACTATGCTAATGGTCACCTGCTCACGGCATCGGGTGATATCGGATACCGCTTCCAGCCCTATGTAAATATCACCCTTAGCGCAAGTTACAACCATTTGCGTTTACCCCAGCCCTGGGGACATCAAAACTTCCTGCTTGTTGGCCCACGCATTGATGTAACGTTTACGAATACCCTGTTTTTCACCACCTACGTGCAGTACAATGATCAACAGGACAACCTGAATATCAATGCCAGGTTTCAGTGGCGATACAAACCAGCCTCAGACCTGTTCCTCGTATATACCGACAATTATTACCCCGGACCCTTTGCCGTAAAAACAAGGGCATTCGTCTTGAAGTTTAATTATTGGTGGAATTTGTAGGTATTTGTTATCATCATCTACCAAACATTCGCTCCATATAATCCTTCTTAAATGCTATATATGTGGGATTGCCCGATGGTGTAATATTGGGTTGATCACAAGCAAACAATTCTTCCGTCAGGGTTTTCATTTCTTTTAAGGCAAGTGCTTTGCCGGGCTTAATGGCATGTTGCCACACTACGCTGCGCAACAGTTTTTCTCTTTTCGAAAATTTTACCTCATTGCTGAAATGTTTATACTGCTCCAGCATTTGTTCAATAGCAAGTTTTTCATTGCCCTGTTCCACATCGGCAGGCGAGCCCTGTATTACAAAAGTGTCTTTGCCAAATAATTCTATTTCGTATCCGAGTGTGTTTAGATCGGGCAGCAACTCCTGCAGCAATACTGCATCCTGAGCAGAGAGCGGTACAGTAATTGGAAACAGGCTGCGCTGGGAAGCCATAGATTTCCCTTTTGAAACAGCGGCATATCGCTCATACAAAATACGTTCATGCGCCAATTGCTGATGGATCAATATAAAACCGGTGTTAACCGGAGCTACGATATAAGTGTTATGCAGTTGGATCAGGGGCGCGTCTTCAATTAACTGCATTTTTTGTTCACTGCCGGCTGTTTGTGGATTGCTTACAGACGTTTCGTATTCAAATTTACCCGTAGACTGTTCAATAGCCGCCGATAAAATAGATTTAAACCCTGTTTGTTTGGGTTCGGGATAAAAATCTTTCCAGTGCTTCAGTTCACTTTTGCTTTCAATCAGGTGTGCCTGGTTTTTTTGGGAAAATGTATTGTATAAAGAAGAAGCCTCGGTGGTTGCTTTCTTATCTTCAGTAAACGGTTTTGCAACAGCATCAAGTTGTTGAATAGATGGATCAAGATCAAAATTCAGTGTAGGGGTGATGCTAAACTGTGCAAGAGCATGTTTCACGGCAGATTGCACAAAGGCATAAATGATTTTTTCATCTTCAAACTTTATCTCCTGTTTGGTGGGATGTACATTAATATCCACCTGTGCCGGATCCAGATCAATAAACAACACATACATGGGGAAACTATCGGAGGGGATCATTTGCTGATAAGCGCTCATAACGGCATGGTTCAGATAAGCGCTCCTGATAAATCGGTTATTCACAAAAAAATACTGATCACCTCTTGTTTTTTTTGCGGTATCGGGTTTGCCGGTAAAGCCATAAATATTCAGGTAGTCGGTTTTCTCCTGCACAGTTACCAGTTTGGCTGTATAGCTGGCACCCAGCAGATGAACGATTCGCTGCTTCAGCGTTCCCCCGGTCAGGTGAAACATTTCCTGCCCGTTTGCTGTGAGAGAAAAAGAGATTTCAGGAAAAGCCATTGCCACACGAATAAATTCATCCACTATGTGGCGCATCTCTACCGGGTTAGTTTTCAAAAAATTTCTTCTCGCAGGCACATTGAAAAATACATTTTTCATGGCGATACTTGTCCCCTGTGTGTATGCAACTGGTTCCTGCTTTTTCACCATGCTGTTCTCAATCTCTATATAGGTGCCGGTCTCATCTTCCTGCCGCCTCGTTTTCAATTCTACCTGTGCCACTGCTGCAATAGACGCCAGCGCCTCACCACGAAACCCCATGGTGCGTATGCGAAACAGGTCGTCTATATTGTTGATTTTAGAAGTGGCATGCCGTTCAAAACTCATCCTTGCATCAGTTTCGCTCATACCGCTGCCATTGTCAATCACCTGTACCAGCGATTTTCCCGCATCAGCCACCAGTAGTCTGATCTCAGTCGCCCCTGCATCCACTGCATTTTCCAGCAACTCCTTCACTGCGCTGGAAGGGCGCTGTATCACTTCACCTGCCGCAATCTGGTTGGCAATATTATCCGGCAACAATTGAATCTTATCTGACAAAATCTATTCGTTTAGCTGCAAAAATAGCATTTACAAAATGGAATAGTGCATTGGGGATAGCTATTGGCTGTCAGCTGTGAGCTATCAGCTATCAGCTATTAACTTTCAACTGTCAGCCTGTGACCTGATACCTGAAAGCTGATACCTGATACCTCCCCATTAATTTCATTTGCTTTCCCGGATGAATGATAATAAATTCGCCTGAATCTCATATTCACAATTAATGTACATGAAGTATTTCCTTAGCGTTACAATGATAGTATGTTGTTTGCAGTCATTGGCGCAGCATAAAACCAACCTTTCAGAAAATGAGTGGGTGGATAGCAGTTTTGCTACACTCAGCGACGATCAGAAGATAGCCCAACTGATGATTGTGCGGGTATCTGCCATCAATAGCAACAGGCAGGTGATTTTTTATGACCAGCAGGTTAAAGATGCTATCAATACTTATAATATCGGCGGCATCTGTCTTTTCCAGGGTGGCCCCGTCACTCAGGCAAATTTGGTCAACGAATTTCAGGCTTTGGCTAAAACTCCCTTACTGGTATGTATAGATGCAGAAAATGGACTGGGTATGCGTATGGACAGTGTGCTACCCCTGCCACGGCAAATGATGATGGGTGCAGTACAAAATCCGCAACTGATTTACAATTATGGCAAATGGGTGGGACAGCAATGCCGGAGAGCCGGAATACAGGTGAACTATGCACCTGTGGTAGATATTAATAATAACCCCGACAACCCCGTGATCAATGACCGCTCATTCGGAGAAAACAAATATAAAGTGGCACAATACGGCATCATGTATATGAAAGGCATGCAGGATGAAGGTGTGATGGCCTGTGCTAAACATTTTCCCGGACATGGAGACGTATCGGTAGATTCTCATCTCGACCTGCCGGTGATCAATAAAACCAGGGCGCAATTAGATTCTCTTGAGCTATACCCTTTTCGTGAAATTTTTAAAGCGGGTGTGGGTAGTGCCATGATTGCACATTTGTTTATTCCCGCTATTGATAATACCCCCAACCTGGCCACTTCGCTGTCTTATAATAATGTTACCAAACTTTTACGCCAGGAACTCGGTTTCGAAGGGCTTACATTTACGGATGCTCTCGAAATGCAGGGGGTGAAAAAATTTTTCCCTGACGGTAAAGCATCAGCAGCATCTCTGATTGCAGGTAATGATATGCTGTGCCTGCCAGGAGATATACCGGCAAGTATTGCAGAAATCAAAAAAGCGATTCGCCGAAAAGAACTGAGCTGGAAACAAATTGATGAAAGTGTAAAAAAAGTATTGCATGTAAAATATAAATACGGATTGGGCAACCTGCAACCTGTACATACAAAGAACCTTGTATCTGATCTGAATATACATACTTCGGAGATAAGTAGTGAAATTGCAAAAAATGCCATCACCACTTTACGCAACGAAGATCATCTTATACCGTTAACCGGTGATGCACAAAAGCAGATAAAAGGAAAATCCTTTAAAGTAGCTTACCTGGGCATTGGCATAGAACAGGATAACAATTTTGCAAGACGTATGCGCGGGGATTATAATGCCGACGTTTTTTATTTTAATTACCGGGAAGATATTACTCGTATTGCCACTCTTGAGGCAATGCTGGAGACCCGTTATGATCTTGTGATAATAGGGATGCACCAATTCAACCGTTTCCCGGCAAATAATTTCGGCATAAGCAGCCCGGCAGTGCAATTGATAAAAGGGGCACAGCAACATAATAAAACTGTAACTTTTGTATTTGGTAACCCTTACGCTATAAAAAATATTTGCGATGCAAGAAATATAGTAGCCTGCTACCAGGACGATGCCATAACACAGGAAGCGGCTGCTGATGTTTTGAAAGGTGTTATCGGATCAAAAGGCCGGTTACCCGTTACCGTTTGTCCTGAATTTACCTACGGCTCCGGTATATCAACCGATGAAATCCCGGGAACGAACAGTACAGTTGCCGACAGCAACAGGCAACGTTTTCATGTAGTGGATTCCCTAGCAAAAGTGGCAATAGAAAAACATGCCACACCTGGTATCGAACTTATGGTGGTAAAAGACGGAAGAATAATGTATCATAATGCTTATGGTTATTATAGCTACGACAGTACGGAGCAGGTAAAACTTAGCACTTTGTATGATCTCGCTTCTGTCACCAAGATTTGTGCAACTACGATGTCGGTTATGCACTTGTACGACCAGGGTAAACTTAACCTGGAAAAAACATTGGGGGATTATCTTCCCTGGGTGCGCGGATCAAATAAAGAGAAACTCCCAATCAAGGACATTCTGTTGCACGAGGCAGGCTTAAAAGCATTTATCCCTTTTTATACAGAAACCATTGATTCAGCAACCGGCATTCCACTTCCCGGGTTTTACAGCAATCACAAAACTGATAAATATAGTGTACCCGTTGCCGATACGATGTATATGCGGCGGGACTGGGAAGATACCATTTATAAAAGAATATTGCAGAGCCCGGTAGGTCCGATGCACAAATATATTTACAGTGATAACGATTTTATTTTCCTGGGTAAGATTGTAGAAGCCATTAGTGGCATGCCCTTACAGGACTATGTATATAAAGAATTTTACCGCAAACTTGGGTTGACTACTACCGGTTTTTGGCCCTTAAAAAGATTTTCTGAAAGCAGTATAACGCCAACAGAAAATGAAAAATATTTCCGGAGACAATTGTTACGGGGCTATGTGCATGATCCGGGAGCAGCCATGTTTGGTGGAGTTGCCGGTCATGCAGGTTTATTTAGTAATGCTTACGACCTGGCAGTACTGATGCAGATGACCTTAGAGGGTGGCAGATACAATGGATATTATTTCTTCTCCCCTGAAACAATAAAACTTTTTACGGGTTACCACAGCAAAATAAGCCGCCGTGGTTATGGCTTTGATAAACCGGAGAAAGACAACGCTACCAGCAAAGATCCTTATCCATGCAAATATGCTTCGCCTGAAACTTATGGACATACCGGTTTTACAGGAACATGTGTGTGGGTGGATCCAAAATATAACCTCATATATATCTTCCTGAGCAATAGAGTAAACCCGGATGGCGGCAGCAACAAAATTTTGTATCAGCTAAATACAAGAACACAAATACAGGATGAGATATACCGTGTGCTGGGGCTTGTTGGGAAATAACAATAACTAAAATCAAATGTATTATCATCATTTCATCATACCAATTCAACCACATAAACAGATATTTTCATGAAGCATTTTTCTTTTATTTTTCTTTTCGCAATACTCGCAAGTATTACGTTCGCCCAATCACAATGGCAACCTGTTCCCGGTAAAATCTCCACCGAATGGGCTTCAAAAGTAGATCCTGTCAATCCACTTCCCGAATATCCAAGACCTCAGCTCACACGCAGCAGTTGGATAAACCTAAATGGGCTCTGGCAATACAGCATTTTACCAAAGGATGCTGAGCAAGTTGTGCCCACCCAATACAGCGGAAACATTCTAGTGCCCTTTGCCATAGAATCTTCTTTATCGGGTGTGGGCAAAACAGTGGGTAAAGACAATGTATTATGGTATAGACGAACTATCAGTATTGCACCTTCATTCAGAAAAGGAAAAGTGTTACTGCATTTTGGCGCTGTTGACTGGGAGTGTGAGATATATGTGAACGGAAATAAAGTAGGAACACATCAGGGTGGCTATGATCCTTTTTCTTTTGATATCACCGGTGCATTAAAAAAAGGAAAGCAGCAGGAAATAGCAGTGAGGGTATGGGATCCTTCTGATGACGGACCACAGCCACGTGGCAAGCAGGTAAAACAACCGGAAGGAATTTGGTACACATCAGTAACAGGAATATGGCAAACCGTTTGGCTCGAAAATGTACCAAAAACCTATATCGTTTCCACAAAACAAACACCTGATATAGATAAACAAACGCTTACCGTTGAAGTAAAAACGGAGAATCTGCAATTGGGTGATGAAATTATTATTACTGCGCTGGATGGTGGTCAGCAGGTAGCCACACAAACATTAAAGGGAGAAACCACGGCTACTTTAAATATCAGTAATCCCAAACTCTGGTCGCCTGAAAATCCTTTCTTATACGATCTTAAGATTTCGGTTAACCGTAAAGGTAAGATCATTGATGAAGCCGGAAGTTATTTTGGTATGCGTAAATCATCGCTTCAAAAAGGTAATGACGGCGTATACAGAATGGCGCTCAACAATAAGTTTGTTTTTCAATACGGACCGCTCGACCAGGGCTGGTGGCCTGATGGATTATATACTGCTCCTACTGATGAAGCATTAAAATTTGACATAGAAAAAACTAAGGAAATAGGATTCAACATGATCCGCAAACACGTAAAAGTGGAACCGGCACGCTGGTATTATTATTGTGATAAAATAGGAATACTGGTATGGCAGGATATGCCCAGTGGTGATATGGGTGGCAACTCCTGGGATATGCGGCCGGGGCAGATAACCGGGCGTAAACTGGATAAAGACCGGACACCTGAATCTGAAGCAATCTATCGCAGAGAATGGAAAGCGATTATTGATGCCCATTATAATTTTCCTTCCATAGTGGTATGGGTACCATTCAATGAGGCCTGGGGACAGTTTAAAACCAAAGAGATTACAAAATGGACAATGGAGATGGATCCTACCCGACTGGTAAACGAAGCCAGTGGTGGCAACTTTTTTTATGCGGGCAATATTATAGATATTCATCACTATCCCGACCCGGAAATGCCGGCTCCCGATGTGTTTTCAAACAGGAATCAGGCATTGGTGCTGGGAGAATTTGGTGGATTAGGACTGCCAGTAGAAGGTCATACCTGGCAGGATACAAAAAACTGGGGGTATCAGAGCTTTAAAAACAGCGATGACCTGTTTAAGAAATATGCCGAATTTATTGATCGTTTGCACAATTTAATTGGCAAAGGATTATCCGCAGCCGTATATACCCAAACAACAGATGTGGAAATTGAAACTAACGGTTTCTTTACGTATGACAGAAAAGTGCTGAAGATGCCTTTGAAGAAAGTGCAGGAAGTACATAGAGGATTATATAAAGACAATTAATTTGAAAGAGTGTGAATTTGAAAACGCTGAGATTACATGTCTCACTTTTCACGTCTCAAGCACAATTTTTAATTAACACTTCCTGTCAGCCAATGAGAAGCTTTGTTTGGATCGCATTAATTATTCCGTTGCTTTTTATTGCGGATGAAAGCCTGTCGCAGGATAATGAGAGGAAAACATTCACAAATCCCCTCCTGCCCTCAGGTGCAGATCCGTATTCATTTTATATAGACGGATATTATTATTACACCAATACTCTCGGCGATCGTATTGGACTATGGAAAACAAAAAGTATTGCCGCATTAAAAACAGCAGAATTCAAAACAATTTACACTCCACCGAAAGGCACTTTGTATTCCCGGCAATTGTGGGCGCCGGAGATCATGTTTATTGAAGGAAAATGGTACATTTATTTTGCCGCCGATGATGGCAACAATAATAACCATCGTATGTATGTGCTGGAAAATGGATCTTCGGATCCGATGAAAGGGGAATGGGTATTCAAGGGAAAGATTACTGATCCCTCCGACAAATGGGCGATTGACGGAGATGTATTCGAACATAAAGGGAAATGGTATATGATATGGTCGGGATGGGAAGGCGATATCAATGGGCAGCAAAATATTTATATCGCCAAACTGAAGAACCCCTGGACAATAGAAGGTTCAAGGGTCTGTATTTCTAAACCTGAGTATACATGGGAAACCCATGGCGACTTACATGATGCCAATAACCCGCCGCATGTGAATGTAAATGAAGGTCCTCAGGCTTTGCAGCATAATGGTAATTTATTTATTGTGTATTCGGCAAGTGGGTGCTGGACTGACTTCTATGCATTGGGGTTACTTCGCTTTACCGGCCAAGATGATTTGCTCAATGCCAGGTCCTGGAAAAAATCTGTTGCACCTGTTTTTGAAAAATCTGAAAGAAACGGAGTATATGCACCGGGACATAATTCATTTTTCAAGTCGCCGGATGGAAAAGAAGACTGGATATTATATCATGCCAATGATCTTACGGGGCAGGGATGTGGTGGGCACAGGTCACCACGAATGCAGAAAATAACCTGGAGCAGTGATGGCAATCCGCAATTTGGCGAACCGGTAAAAAAAGGCGTGCCTCTTACTTTACCATCAGGAACAGAATGAAGAAAGTGAAATAAGAATTTTAATACGCTTATCATTTATTAAGGCATCATTCATTTTAATCCACATTTTGAAATGAAAAGAATATTCAAATGGTTATCGCCGGTTGTATTGTCAGCTTTGTTGATCATGGCAGGTGGAATCACTAAGGCTTCAGCAAAAACATCGGATACAACAATCAACGGTTTAGTTCCGCTTAAATATACCGAACTGCCATTAGGCAGTATCCGCCCCGGTGGATGGTTGCTTAACCAGTTGCAGATAATGAAACAAGGCACAACGGGGCACCTTGATGAAGTATATGAAAAAATCAAAAATGATAATGGATGGCTTGGCGGCAAAGGTGATGGATGGGAAGAAACTCCTTACTGGCTTGACGGCGCTGTACCCTTAGCTTATCTGCTGAATGATGAACCCTTGAAAAGCAAAGTGCTTAAGTATATTAACTGGACACTCAGCAATCAACGTACTTCCGGTTATTTTGGACCAATAACAAAATGGGAAAGAGAAACCGGAAAAAAAGTTACAGCCGAAAATTGCAGTGAAGGGGAAGACTGGTGGCCAAAGATGGTTATGCTAAAAGTACTGCAGCAATATTTTACAGCAAGCAACGATATGAGGGTGCTCTCTTTTATGAGCGCTTATTTCAGATACCAGCAAAAAGCGCTTCAATCCTGCAATATTGGAAAGTGGACAGAGTGGGCAACAGCCCGTGGTGCAGATAATGTATTGATGATAGAATGGCTGTACGGTATTACAAAGGAAAAATTTCTGCCAGACCTTGCCACAGAGATACAGGCACAAAGTTTTACCTGGAGCAACTGGTTTGCAGGCCGCGACTGGGTAATCAATGCGGCAGCATATCAGGATGAAAAAAAATGGATGACAAGGCACGGCGTAAATGTTGCTATGGGACTCAAAGACCCCGCGGTGCAATATCGAAGAACAGGAGATGAAAAATTTCTGCAGGCTATACATACCGGTTTTCACGACCTGATGACCTTGCACGGATTGCCGATGGGTGTTTTTTCTGCTGATGAAGATCTGCATGGCAACAACCCGGTACAGGGAACAGAACTTTGCGCCGTGGTAGAAGCCATGTTTTCCCTGGAACAAACAATTGCAGTTACCGGCGACGCCCATTATATGGATGCGTTGGAAAGGATGGCTTATAATGCTTTACCTGCTCAAACTACCGATGACTATAATAACAAACAATATTTTCAGATTGCCAACCAGGTAAATATCAAAAAAGGAGTGTTCAATTTCTCGCTGCCTTTCAGCAGGGAAATGAATAACGTTCTCGGTATGCGCAGTGGCTATACCTGCTGTCTTGCTAATATGCACCAGGGCTGGACAAAGTTTACTTCGCACCTGTGGTATGGTACTGCCAATGGAGGTGTGGCGGCATTACTCTATGGGCCAAACCGGTTGAAGGCAAAACTTGGAGCCAATCAAACAGAAGTATCCATTAACGAAGAGACTTCCTATCCTTTCGATGATCGTATAGTTTTTACTATAAACACAAAAAAATCTGCCGATTTTGATTTTTCCCTTCGGATACCTGCCTGGTGCCATGAAGCGATATTCACCTTAAACGGTAAAGAACTACGAAGGGAAAAGGGCGGACAGGTGATCACTATCACCCGCAGATGGCAGCAGGGTGATATACTGGAACTGCGTTTACCCATGACTGTTAAAGTGTCGGAATGGGGGCGAAATTCCAGGGCCATTGAGCGTGGGCCACTGGTATATGCTTTAAAGCTGGGCGAGAACTGGAAAAAGGGTGTAGATGAAAGAGAAGGGGATTATTATAGTGTTTTTCCGGATGGAGCATGGAACTATGGAATAGAAGAAGTAGTGATAAACAACCCCGCAGCTAATGCAAAAGTGAATATAGTAAAACCTGCCGGAAATGATTTTGTGTGGAACCTTGCCCATGCACCGGTTGAAATCACAGTTGGGGCAAAAAAAATCCCCGATTGGAAAATTGTCAATGATGTAGCTCCTATGCCTGTAACTGCACGGGATGGTTTGTATATGGGAAATGTGGATTCGGTTGCAGAAAAAATTATCCTTGTTCCCTACGGATGCACTAAAGTTAGAATCGTTGCTTTCCCGGTTGTTAAATAGTTAACTATTGCTATTAATTTTTCACTTAACTTTCTCAATTCCTTATTGGTCTTTATAAATAACAACTTCTAAACTTTTATCATGAAACATTCTATCGGAATTGTTACCATAGCAGTTGCACTTTTCACTACCGGCGCATGCAACAATGCGTCTCAAAATTCTAAAACGACAAACACAAAAGATAGTCTTACCCGGGATTCAGCGGCCGCATGCAGCAATTACCTCAATAAAAAATCATTTGAAGACACGGTGGATGGAAAACCTACGGATCTTTATGTATTGAAAAACAGCAGTGGCGCCTGTGCAGCAATTACTAATTATGGCGGCAGGATTGTGAGCCTGATTGTGCCCGACAAAAACGGGAAACCTACAGATGTGGCCGTAGGTTTTAAAACTTTAAAAGAATATGAGGGACCGGGAGATGCCTATTATGGTGCATTGGTAGGCAGGGTAGGCAATCGTATCGCCAAAGGAAAATTTAGCCTGGATGGTAAAACCTATACCTTATTTATCAACAATGGGCCCAATTCGCTGCACGGCGGAAAGAAAGGGTTCCAGGCGGTGGTATGGGATGCCGTGCAACCCAATGATACAACGCTTACGCTTTCTTATATTTCAAAAGATAATGAAGAAGGTTATCCGGGCAACCTTACTGTTCATGTAACTTATATGCTGGGTATGGACAATAGCCTTAAGATTAATTATACCGCCACAACGGATAAGAAAACTGTGGTTAACCTGACCAACCACACTTATTTTAATCTCAACGGCGAAGGCAGTGGCACTATTCTTAATCATCTTGTTCAGATTAATGCCGATAAATATACACCGGTAGATGCTACACTGATTCCTACCGGAAAACTTGATCCCGTAGTAGGTACTCCTTTTGATTTTACAAAACCAACCGCCATTGGTGCAAGGATTGATACCGTAGGTAATATTCAAATGAAAAACGCCGGGGGCTACGATCACAATTTTGTGTTGAATAATGGCGGGGCTGCTCTTCATCAGGCTGCAGAAGTAACAGGTGACCAATCAGGGATTATAATGGATGTATTGACTACCGAACCTGGATTGCAGTTTTACATCGGCAACTTTATGTCGGGCAAGTACCAATTCAAAAGCGGTGCCGCAGATAATTACAGAACAGCTTTTTGCATGGAGACCCAGCATTTTCCCGATGCACCAAATCAAAAAACTTTCCCTTCAATAGTGCTTGAACCTGGTCAGCAATACAATACAACAACGGTATATAAATTTGGAGTGAAGAAGTGAGGGGTATTAAGCTATGAGTTATGAGCTTAGGGTGATATTTCAAAATTGGTGAATTATCCAAACTTAATTAAGAAATTCGTTATTTAAGTTTAATGCTTTATAGTTAAATAGTGATATTTTTATTTAACTTTACTGCATGATTAAAATTGACGATTTTTTTGCCGGAAATTTTATTAAACAGCTTGATTACAAGGCATTTGTACCGGAAAAAATCAATATGGTATGGTCCTGGGACGACCGGGAACTTACCAAATTGATGGAGAAATCCGCCTTAGCTATGGGTCAGTTAGATGCTTATTCGCACCAGGTACCCAATATTGACCACTTTATTCGTATGTACGTGGTCAAGGAGGCTACCGTTTCCAGTCGTATCGAGGGCACACAAACCAATATGGAGGAAGCGCTTCTAAAAGAGACAGACATACACCCGGAGCGCAGGAACGATTGGGTAGAAGTAAACAACTATATAGAAGCATTGAGCAACTCAATAAAACGGCTTGATAAGTTACCACTGAGTTCCCGGCTTTTGAAAGAAGCGCATAAAACTTTATTGAAAGGGGTAAGAGGTGAACATAAATTGCCCGGCGAATTTCGCAGAAGTCAGAACTGGATTGGCGGTTCTTCGTTGCTGAGTGCCGTATTTATTCCTCCACCTCACGATGAAGTAAACCCCTTGATGGGCGATTTGGAAAATTTTTTACACAATGATGATACTGGTGTTACCAACCTGGTAAAAATTGCCATTGCTCATTATCAGTTTGAAACCATACACCCATTTTTGGATGGGAATGGTCGTATCGGCCGTTTAATGATAACGCTTTATTTAGTTGAAAAAGGCATCATACAAAAGCCGGTACTCTATCTATCCGATTTTTTTGAGAAGAACAGGGCTAATTATTACGAGTATCTTACCAGGGTAAGAACGCATAACGATTTGTTACGCTGGATAAAATTTTTTTTGATAGGCATTATTGAAACATGTGAAAGTTCAAGCCAAACACTAAAAGCAATTCTGAAACTTAAAAAAGATTGTGAAGAGAAACGCATTTACTCTTTAGGCAAAAAAGTAAATACGGCAAAACTGTTACTGGATTATTTGTTTCTACAACCTATAGTAGATGCCGAAATGGTATCTGCCCAAACGAAAGTATCATTAGTGTCATCCTATAAGCTTTTAGATGATTTTATGCGGTTAAATATTCTAAAAGAAACAACTGGGGCAAAACGTAACAGAATTTTTGTTTTTGAAGAATACTTCACATTATTTAAAAAATAAATTTATGAGTATCGAAAACAAATCAAGAATAGTTGCAAAGATGAGGAGTCTCTAAAAATCCGGTAAGTGATATTGACTTGGGTATGAAGTTTATCTGGAACAATTTACTCATTTGTTTTTCTAACTTGGCAGACAAATTGAGTAAGCTACACTTGACCTAAAACCAATACTGTTCACCAACAAACATTAAATAATGAAAAATCTGATTTTCTTTTTCTGCATGGTATTTGTATTTTTTTCTTTTCAAAAATGTGCCCCCGGAGAAGAAAAGAAACAGCAGGATACTGTTTCGGCAGATACGATGTCTGCAGCCGAAAGAACTATCTGGACAAATGAAGAAGCCAATACATGGTATGCAAAACAACCCTGGCTGGTAGGTTGCGATTTTATTCCGAGCACCGCTATCAATCAACTGGAGATGTGGCAGGCTGAAACTTTTGACACGGCTACTATAGACCGTGAGTTAGGCTGGGCTGCATCTATTGGCATGAACACCGTGCGGGTGTACCTGCATGATCTTTTATATCAGCAGGATGCGCCGGGTTTTCTCGGCCGTATGGATATTTTTCTGCAGATAGCTGCCAGGCATCATATCAAACCTTTGTTTGTGTTGTTTGATTCTGTTTGGGATCCCTATCCCAAAGTTGGTAAACAAAGAGAACCCAAACCTCATGTACATAATTCGGGTTGGGTGCAGAATCCTGGTAAGGATGCCCTGCTCGACAGTACACAATATCCGCGACTGGAAGAATATACAAAAGCTGTGGTGGCAAAGTTTGCAAATGATGATCGTGTACTTGGATGGGATGTATGGAACGAGCCGGATAATATGAACAATGAATATTACCGGAAGATGGAACCGGCTAACAAGCCACAGATTGTGGCAATGCTTTTAAAGAAAGTATTTGAATGGGCAAGATCTGCTAAACCGCAACAACCATTAACTTCAGGTTTGTGGGATGGCGACTGGTCATCACCGGCAACAATGAAACCTATCGAAACTATGATGGTTGAGCAATCGGATATCATCTCTTTTCACAACTATGAGGATACAGCATCTTTCGAAAAAGATATCAAAGACCTGCAACGCTACGGTAAACCTTTATTCTGCACAGAATATATGGCAAGGGGTAATAACAGTACTTTCCAGGGATCGCTGCCCATTGCTAAAAAGTATAATGTAGCTGCTTACAACTGGGGCCTTGTAAACGGAAAATCGCAAACCATCTATCCCTGGGATAGCTGGCAAAAGCATTATACCGCTGAGCCTAAAGTATGGTTTCACGATATATTCAGAAAAGACGGCACCCCTTATAACAAATCGGAAACGGACTTAATTAAACAGCTTACAGGAAGATAAAGGGAGGCCGGCTTGCCTAATGTTAAGGGTTTGAATAATACTATTTGTGTTACGATTGGACAGCAGGTGCTTGCACAATTGAATGAAGAGAAGAAACGGGTTATTGTGAGATTGACAGGGGGAGTTCGGATAGAGTCCGTCACTGCAATTCTGATAAGCATTCGTTGAGAAGTATCAATAACTATTCAGGTTAATTGTATGAATCCTGTTTGCTGCAACTCTGAGACGATCTGCAATTGTAGAAAATTGATGAGATGCAAAAGCACTGAAAGCATAATTTCATCCGTTTAAGTTTCCACAATATGTTTAAATCATTTTATTCCCTGGTTTTTATCCTGCTTTCTATTTTTTCTTTTGGACAAAAACGTCCGGTAGTCATGACCAATACTTTGGGCATGAAATTCAATCTAATACCGGGTGGCACTTTCCGGATGGGAGAGTCCAATCTTTTGGATGCGGGAAAATTGGGAGCTCCGGCTTATTTGGAATATGGTGACTATGACGAACAACCTGTTCACAGCGTTAAAATATCGAACTCATTTTATATTGCCAGTGACCAGGTAACGGTTGATGATTACAAAAAATTTGATCCCCGGTATAAGGGTGTTGAAGAATATTATCCTTACGCTACCGGTATCAGTTGGTACGATGCGGTAGCTTATTGTAAATGGCTGAGCAAAAAAGAAGGGAAGCCGTACAGGTTACCTACAGAAGCGGAGTGGGAATATGTGTGCCGGTCAGGTACTGAGACTGTTTTTTATTCCGGGGATAGTTTGCCGAATGTGCATAGTCCTAATTCCCGGGGTATTTACAATATGTCGGATAATATTGCGGAATGGGTATATGATTGGTACGGAGAATACCCGGATTCCGGGCAGACCGACCCCGTCGGCCCTATAGATGGAATGGCGAAAGTAGTTCGGGGAGCAGGTATTGACAAACAGCCCACTTTTTATTCCCGATCAGCTAACCGTGCGGGTTATGCTCCTGATTTTCCCCCGATACCGCTAAACGTATTGCACGCTATGAAGAAAGATTCTTCATATTTGCCGGAAGACGGTCAGGAGGATAAGGTTAAAAAAAAGGGATATGAAGGCTTTTGGAGAATGGAGTCGAATAACGAAGGTAATCATAACATAGGGTTCAGGATAGTGCAGGCCCCTCTGCCGGTAACGAAACCCTATTCTGCAAAACGCTCATTTGTGGAACAGGGGATTATTCAAAATGCCGGCTTATCCAGAATTGGTCCGGCTGACGACAAACCTTATTTCAGGAAAAGGGAAATCATTCCGGTTCCGCCCAATATAACAGAGAAAGAAAGCGTAGACGTGCTGAGAGTTACGGGGCTTCATCCCGGGATTTTGAGACATAATCACAGTCCGGCTTTAGTGGCAGCCCCCAACGGAGATATGATAGCACTTTATTTTACGAGTGTGAGTGAAACCAGTCCGGATGTTGCATTAATAGGGACACGATTGCGGTTTGGCGCCGATCAATGGGATATGCCGGATATGTTTTTAGACTTTCCGGATGTGAATGATGCCGGTCCGTTACTCTGGAATGACAATGACACCTTAAGGCTGTTCTGGGCATCCTTAAAACTTAAATCGGGATTCCCATTTCAATGGATAAATTCAACGGATAACGGAGAAACATGGAGCACCGTTCATTTCCCTTTATTCAAAACGCCTCTCGGGCATTATTCTGCTCAGCCGATCAACACTGCCTTCCGTGATAAAAAAGGAAATATTTACCTGGCAAGCGATGCCCATGGAAGCTCCTCTTTACTTTGGAAGAGCGAAGACAATGGGCAGACGTGGATAGACCCCGGTGGAAGAACAAATGGCAGGCATACCTCCTTTGTATTATTGGATGATGGCCGAATCCTGGGTATGGGCGGGAAAGACTCCGAAATAGATGGTTATATGCCCCAATCGCTGTCTGATGACGAAGGACGGACATGGCAATTTTCCGCCACTCCTTTTTCACCTTTAGGCAGTAACCAACGGCCTACTATTATTAAGTTACAAAACGGACATTTGTTTATGGCTGCTGATCTGCAACGAAAAGACGGCTATCAACCCAAAAGTATACATCAGAGGGGTGCATTCGCGGCAATATCAAAAGATGATGGAAAGCATTGGCATATAAAACTGATCCCGGGTACAAGACCGCACCTGGACTCTGCTAGGGCGGCTAATATGAAAGGGGGAACACTCGGATATGCCGTAGCCAGGCAGGCCCCCAATGGCATCATTCATTTGATAACCTCAATGACCTCTCCGGTAGCTTCTTTTGCTTTTAATGAGACCTGGGTACTTTCCGATGAAACTGAAATACCTGGTAAGGATGATTTATCTGAAAGTAAAGCAACAACAATAAAGAATGTCAGGCAATACAAGGAGCACTACCGGGATGGAAAATTAAAAACCATCTGGCTTGCAGGTATCGGTGACGATGGCAGATATTTATTGCACGGTGTTGAGGAGTGGTATTATCCCAATGGAAATAAAAAATGGGTAGCTACCTTTAATAAAGGAGAAAAAACAGGCGTTGAATTATACTTCGACGAAAACGGACATAAGATCTGGTCATGGGATTATAATAATGACGGAACAGAAACCTGGATTCACTGGTATAAAAATGGCTTCAAAAAGCAGGAGTCCACCTGGAAAAATAAAAGAGCCACCGGTATGGCTACAGAATGGGATAAGGGAGGCAGGGTAGTGAAGCAATACCTGTTTAATAATGATATTGCGGAAAACTGAATTAAATAAATAGAAGAATGGAAAAATAAATTGAACTAACGCCTCTGTTACTCAATTTGGAGCGTACCTTTATGAACTAAAATAAAGCCTCTGTATCTTATTACTAACCCTGAAATTTGTTACCCGGTTTATCTCTATTAAAATTAAAAATGAGCGATTCAAAAAGAAGTAGAAGGCTACTATTTAGATCAATCATCATTCCAGTAGTTATTTTACTGGCACTTTTTGCCACAGTTTATTATACGGCCGTCTATCGCTTCAAGGATAGTTTGCAATTTCTGGTAAAAAAAGAATCAGGAGGTAAATTTTTGCTGCATGCCGGCAAAGCGGACTTCTCCATTTTCAACAAAACCATAACACTTAAAAATATCTCGCTTCGCAATGCAGACACCTTAAGCGAACCACAGCATATTGAACTGAGTGTGCCGGAGATTTATTTTTCTTTTTCCTCATGGAAGAGTTTAATTTTTCACAAGAAACTATTGATAGATAGTCTTGCAATTAATGCCCCCCGGATTTTTGTTCATGTCCATCAGGATTCTCCTTCAGAGGTTAAGGTGAAAAACGATTTCAGGCTGGATGATTTTCTGGATATGCTTAATAAAACATCTCAATATCTTAATGCTCATTCTTTGAGTATAAACAACCTTTCCTTTGAATATGCAAAACTAAATGGACCTCCCCCACTGAAGGGCAACGATATCAATATCATGGTTAAAAACTTTACCAAAGTGGATGACAATGATAAGCATGTACTGGCTTCAGATTCCGTAGGAGTTTCAATGGGACGCCAGCACTGGTTACTACCGGATGGGATACACGAAATCAGTTTCCGGAAATTTGATTTTTCCACAGGCAACCAGAAGGCTGAACTGGATTCTTTCTTTTTACATCAAAAAGCTACTGCAGCACGACCCGGACTTGTTATCAGGGGTGATCAATTCTATTTTAATTCTGAACACCTTCCTGCCATTTACCAAAAATCCGAACTGAATATTGATACGCTATTTTGCCTAAACCCTTCACTTGTTATAACCGGTGGGGGAACACGCGCTGAAGTCAAACCCACCGGCAACAGCAAAATTCCGGTAAGTCTGACGCAGATGGATATACCGTTGTTCAAAAAAATTGCCATACAATTTATCAATGTCATAGGGGGAGAATTTCATTATAAGAAAAATGAACGGGATTCTATTAACCAAAGCGGGGCGAAAAAAAGCAATGCTGAAATTTATAACCTGGTGATTGATGAAAAAAACAATCAGAGACTTACTACCGACAGTATTAAGCTTCACCTGAAAGACATTCAGTTTTACAGCAGAGACAGTTTAACAAAATTAAAGATTGCTGAATTTCGGATGAGGGGCAAAGATGCGTTGTTTAGCAATGTCACCTATATGCCTTCTGAATATAACCATTTTCACAGGGGGGTTACCTTCAAAGCGCCGGAACTGGTACTTAAAGAAATAGACCTGAGTGAACTTTTAAAGAAAAGACTTAAAGCACAAAGTGCGCGGCTGGTACAACCTTTCGTTACAGTGTTGTACAGAGACCAATATGCTGGCGCCCACCATCAATCTTCCTCTAAAAAAAGTAAAGCCGAAAAAATGACTTTGTTTTACCGGTTCCTGCATCATGTAAATGATCTGCTGGATGTTGCACTTTTTGAAATTGCAGACGGAAAAGCAGGCTATACCACCAGGGGGGAAAAGCCGCTACAGGTAATCCTTGACAAATTGAACAGCAGTATCTTACTGGATAAACTCTTTCAAAGCGATTCGCTGGTGGATATAAAACATTCAATTGCCAATTTGCAATGGGGAAGTTTGCAACTGATTGGCAAGCACATGAAGATTAATGTTTCTGATTACCGGTTAGATGGGATAGACCGGAAAAACTGGGCCCGGGGCCTGGCGGTTTCGCTGGATAATGGCATAAAGGTGAATGGTAAAGATATTTATTGGGAGGTTTTTGATTGGGATGTTTTTGAAAAGACAAAAGATATACAGATTAATTTATTGCAGATTGGTAGCCTGGCAATCAATACGCAAGATGATAAGCAAACCAGATTTGCTGAAAGCAAAGCAACTACGCCGGCTAAGGATTTGCCGGTAATAAGGATAGGAAAGGCTGCTGTAAAAAATATTGATTTTAATTCACACTCACCGGCAAATAAAATAAGTTTTACAGGTAATAATTTTGAGGCCTCGAATGTTGGCACAATGCATCATTTTTTCATCTGGTCCAATGCAAAGGCAAACCTTGAAAATATTTTATCGGTTGGCTCGGGGCATACAGTTGCAATAAAAAATATTTCCCTGAATACAGCAACTGAAACCATGGTTGATCAGGTACGCTTTGAAAACCATAATGCAAATGGAACAACCAACTTGTTTTTGCCTTCGGTGAAATTGAAAGCGCATATTCAATCCACTGATCTCTCAAGTGCATCTATATCTTCCATTGCGTCAGAGGATGGAACTGTTGAGATATTCACAACCAAGGGACAACAAAAAGCCAAATCCAAACCACTCCATCTTCCGGTACTCTCGCTTGATAATTTAAACCTGAAAAACCTTGCCGTCAATTTTAAGAGCGTCGACAAGAATGACACGTTGAGAGTAAAAACCAAGATCAGCCTGGATGCAAAATCCGTAAAGACAGTTGGAGGTTCAGAGCAGGCGGCAACCTATAAAACTATTGGACTCCAAACGGGCGCCATCCATCTGTCCGGCAAACATTTGCTGTTGGATATCCCATCCGTTTCAGTGCAGCTCACAGATGGCAAATTGAATGATATCAAAAATGAGTGGTCGCTGGCGTCCAATGTTAATCTGCATACCGAAGGCGCTTCCATCTATTTTCAAAAAGACAGTAATTCCCTGAAAGCGGATAATGTTTCTATCTCATTTAACGATAAGGCGTTTCAGTTTCGAAAAAATGAGAAGTTGCGACCTGAGAAGTTGATATCACAAGTATCATCATCCGGGGAGCGTATCCTTTACAAGGGGAAAAAAATGTCTATTTCGGCGGGGAGCTATTCACTGAGCAGGAATGCAGCGCGTTTCTCCATACAGGATTTTGCCGTCATTCCCAACCTTAATCGCGAGGAGCATTTTGCAAAGGCCCAATGGCAGGGTGATTATATAGTTACAAAAGGGAAAGCTTTGGAGGTACAGCATTTTAAGATTAATAAAAATAAAAAGGATGTGGAACTGATTATTCAAAAAATTGTTGCTGATGGCGTGTCGCTTGATGTGTCGCGGGACAAATCTCTTCCACTCAGGCATGGTATAGAAAAACAGATGCCTACCCGGTTGATTGCTAAAATATCCATACCACTTAAAATTGACTCGCTGATGTTGAGAAATAGCCGTGTTGATTACAATGAATTTTCGGTGGCGACTAAAAAATGGAGCAGCATCCCGCTCACAAATCTTAATGCAGGCATTTATAATATTACCAATCATTTCAAACACAGTGATTCGCTGAGGGCCGCTGCCAGTCTTGATATTTTCAGCAATAAAATCCGGGGCTTCTATTACAGTGAATCCTACCACGATTCCCTCTCAGGCTTTTCTGCAGGATTTAGTATGTCGCCTGTTGACCTGAGGGAATTTTCGCGGTTTTCAAAACCACTGGCTGCCGTTAGCATCACCCGAGGCCAGGCTGATACAGTGTTCTCAAACTGGAAGGGCAATAAATATGCAGCTTATGGTAAAATGAATTTTCATTACCGCGACTTGAAAATAAAGGTTTACAATAAAAAAGATACTTCCCGAAGCGGTCTAATCCCCGCGGTTGAAACTTTTGCAGCAAACCTGATCCTTCCTGATAAGCGAAGAAAGCCTTCATTGATTTACGTCGAACGCGACAGGGAAAGATCTGTTTTCAGCTACTGGATAAAAAGCCAGCTCAGCGGAATATTATCTACCGTCGGTATTAAGAAAGACAGAAAATACAGGAAACAATATGAGGAAAACGCTGAACTATTTTCATTACCCGACGCAAACATTTCACAGGAGGGTGGCAGGTGAATAAATTCGGCTGTTTGCAGACAAGCTCCCTGGACTAAGCAGTGCCTGTCATAAAACGCAACTGATATGAAGATTAAGCTTGTTATTAATGTCTGTTGTATTTTGGTCACCTGTTTTTTTGATCAATCATCCCTGGCGCAATCTCAAAGCGACTCATCTGTTTATTTTGCAGATCCTACTATTTTCCAATACCGGCACAACTACTATCTCTATGGAACAGATGGATTCAATGCAGATTCCGGTTTTCGTGTGGCTGTTTCCAGCGATTTGATTCATTGGAAAAAGTCCAGTCACGATCAGCGCGTATTGAGCAGAGGAGAAACATTTGGTACAAAAGGCTTCTGGGCTCCACAGGTTTTTAAACATCATGGCAAAATATATATGGCGTATACCGCCAGCGAGCATATTGCTATTGCCGAAGGTCCCGGCCCGAAAGGACCCTTTCGTCAAAAAATCAGGGAAGCCCTTTCATCTCCTGTGAAACAGATAGACCCATTTATATTTAAAGACGATGACGGGAAGCTCTACCTGTATTTTGTGCACCTGCAAAACGGCAATCGAATTTGGGGTGCCATATTAAAAAACGATCTCTCCGGTATAGATACCACTACCTCACGGGAATGTATAAGCGCTGATGTAAATCCACAGTCGTGGGAAAATACACAATCGGCAAACTGGACGGTTACCGAGGGCCCCACAGTAGTAAAGCGCGGAAAGAAATATTTTATGTTTTATTCTGCCAATGATTTTCGAAATCCTGATTATGCAGTAGGGTATGCCACGGCGGATCATCCGTTGGGCCCATGGAAAAAGTCGGAGCAAAACCCGATTATCAGCCGGCAACTGACCGGTGTAAATGGTCCTGGTCATGGTGATATTATTGCAGATAACAGGGGAAATTTTTATTATGTTTTCCATACGCATTATTCAAATGAAAAAGTAGCGCCAAGAAAAACAGCGATGGTGAAAATGTGGTTTAGTAATAAAAATAGTGAAGAAGTGAAATTTGATTTTAGTTTTTTCTATTTTTTAAAATATGGCGAATAGGATTTAATTAGAATATTCCACGCTGTAAATACAAAGTTTTGTGCTAATGCAGAAACTGATGAATTGAAAATCATATAATGGGATGCGTCTATTAAATGACAATATTCAGTATCTTGACGATTGACGAATAAAAGCCATATTAAAAAGCATATCATTCCATCGAAAATATGAAGACTCTTACTATTGCGTGGATAACCCTTGCTATACTTTGTTTCTCTGCATGTCAAAACAATTCCGGCAGCACAGACCACTACAGCGGCGATATTAATGCCTATACTGGTGAAAATTTTACGGTGAATATCAGGACTACAGCAGCGCTTACGCCTGAAGATGAAAGACAGGGTTTTAAATTGCCGGAAGGTTTTGAAATTAACTTATATGCCTCAGAGCCCGATATTGGCAAGCCCATTAATATTGCTTTTGATGCAAAAGGAAGGATGTGGGTAACACAATCTTTTGAGTACCCCTTCCCGTCAGCACCGGGAAAAGGAAAAGATAAGCTTACTATTCTTGAGGATACCGATAACGATGGGAAAGCGGATAAATTCACTGCGTTTTCCGATACCCTGAATATACCAATAGGTGTGTTGCCGATGAACGACGGAGCCGTTGTGTACAGTATCCCGAATATTTACAAATACACCGATGCCGATGGAGATGGGAAAGCAGATGGTCAAAAAAAATTGCTGGGGCCTTTTAAAACCAAAGATACCCATGGCATGATCAATAATCTTGTAAGGGGATATGATGGCTGGATTCATTCCTGCCATGGCTATACTAACCGTGATACGGTAGCAGGCGCCGATGGTCATGCTATTTCTATGATTTCAGGTAATACTTTTCGTTTTCGTCCGGATGGAAGCAGAGTAGAACACACAACCGATGGGCGTATCAATCCTTTTGGATTGGTGTATGATGAAATGGGGTATCTCTATTCCACCGACTGTCATACTTCTCCCCTGTACCAGTTGATACGCAATGCAGATTATCCCCAATGGGGCAAGGAAGAAGGAATGGGGTATGCTCCCGATATGACACCCATGTCGAACGAAGCAACTGCACTTGCCGGTATAGGATATTATGCAGATTTCCTTTTCCCCGAACCATACCGCAACAACTTTTTTGTAGGTGATGTTGTCCGTAGCCGGGTATACAGATATTCATTTTCTTTTAAAGGATCCACACCGGCAGGTAAAAGAGAGGAAGATTTTGTATTGAGTAAAGATCCATGGTTTCGCCCGGTGGATGTAAAGCTTGGCCCCGATGGAGCGTTGTATATTGCCGACTTTTATAATTCCATTATCGGGCATTATGAAGTGCCGCTTGATCATCCTAAGAGAGATCATACCAGGGGACGTATATGGCGGATCACCTACAAGGGAAAGCATAACGAGGTACACGACTGGACAAAGGCACAGATCAGTGACTTGCTGCAGGCATTGAATATGGATAATATGCCAGTGCGGATGGCCGCTGCTGATCAGCTTGCTGACCGTATCGGCAAAGATGCTATTGCACCCGTTGCCACATTACTCAGCGATAAGTCAACGAGTGCCAGGAAATATATACATGCTTTGTGGGTGCTGGAAAGACTCGGAACGCTTCAGCCTTCTATGCTGCAGGTAGCTGCAACACATACTGATCCATTAATACGATTGCACGCTATGCGTATACTTGCAGAAGAAAAATCCGATGAACAAGTGTATTTTCCGCTTGTACTAAAAGGACTGGAAGATAAGGATCCTCATGTACGTCGTGCGGCGGTGGAACTGCTGGCAAAATATCCCACCATGCGTTCGCTAAACCTGGCGCTGAAGATACGAAGCAATATACCGGAATACGAAACACATCTTTTATATACCAGCCGGATGGTACTGCGTGACATATTGCGCAACCCGGTAATGATGAAAGCTGTAGCCTCTTCCTCCTGGGAGGAGCAGTATGCCGGATATATCAGCGATGTACTGATGGCTGTGCCTTCAGCAGATGCAGGTAGTTTTCTTTTCAGGTATATCAGCAGGTATAAGGCAGCAAATAACAGAGCCCCGGCAATTTTTAAACATATTGCACGATTTGCCCCATATAACAAACTTGACTCAGCAGTGATCATTGCTGTTCGCGACAATCGCCCCGACAGCGTAAATATTCTCCTGTATAAAAGTTTGCATCAGGGAATAGAGCAACGCGGTGCAGAAGGAAATGCTCAACTTATCGCCTGGGGAAAATCTCTTGCACAAAATATTCTTCAAACAAATCCTTATTCCCGTGGACAGTCATTATCTGCCATCCGTTTGCAACGTACTGCAATTGAAATTTCGGAGAAATATGGATTGAAAAAGACAGTTCCCGCTATAGAAAAGTTTTTGTATGACCTCAGGTTGCAGGATATGAAATTGCCAGGTAGTAATGTTCCTGATGATGAAGTAATAAGGTTGAAAACTACTGCCTTAAAGTCGCTGATTTCATTAGCTCCTGCCATTGGGGAACAGGCTGCTATCAGAATTTTAAACAACGATTCATCCGATACACAATTGAGAAATGAAGTGATTAATATGCTCGGTGGGTACTCAGGTAATATTGCCAATCGCATTTTAAAAGAAATAAAAAATGTTCTGCCCCAACTCCAGCACAATTTTGCTATAACGCTGGCAGGCAGCCCCGAAGGAAAAGACATTCTCTTCCAAAAAATAAGGAGCGGCGAAATCTTTGCAAGAACAATACTTGAACCCAAAGTGCAGGAAAGAATTTTGTATAAGGCTTCACCAGCACAACAAAAATTATTTGCACAATTAACTTCAGGGATTGACCCTGTTGACAAACAACGGCAGGAAGAAATAGCTGCCCGTCTTGCCGCTTTTGAAAAAGCAATGCAAAGCAATCCGCCTTCCATAGACTCAGGGCATATTGTATTTGTGCAAAATTGTTCACCCTGCCACAGCATTGCTGAAGAGGGCGGCAATATTGGACCCAACCTGGACGGTGTAGCACAATGGGGTCCCAAGTCACTCGCAGAAAAAATTCTTGATCCCAACAGGAATGTGTCAGAAAACTTCAGGTCATATACGGTGCGTATGAAAGACGGCAAGATAGTAAATGGGCTATACCGCCGGGATGAAGGGGCGGTAATTGTTTTTGCCGACCTTAACGGGAAAGAATTTTCAATACCGAAAAAAGATATTGCCGAACAAACCGCTTCCAAACTAACATTGATGCCCGACAATTTCAGGGAACGCCTTAATCAAAACGAATTTAATCAACTCATACATTTTTTGCTTAATCCCAAAGGAATATAAAATAGCTGCGAATACACGAATATATAATATAATAAAATAAACTTCATTCTTGCATTCGCGGCTCTCTTCTCTCCTCTTTTTACTGCACAAGTTTCGCAAACATATCAACGGTAAATATCCGCATCAGCATATCCTTCTTCTGCACGTTGAGCAGCACGACTTATATATACCTGTCTATCCTCTGGCGCCCAGGTGCCCAGCCCGTCAACGTACCTGTTGAACATACAAAATGCAGCGGCTATTAATACCGCATCATGAATTTCTTTGTCTGTAGCGCCTGCAGCACGGGCAGTATCAATTTGCTCCCAGGTTACATATTTGCCACCTCTCTGAACAGACTTTGCAATAAACAGCAGCGATTTTAGCTTCACTGAAATATTCCGGGAAGAAATAAAATCGGTTTTGATGGCGTCTATATCCTCCATCTCACATTTCATATAATGCTGAGCCATGGCACCATGTACATTCTGACAAAAGAAACAATCATTCAGGTAAGATACATAAGCTCCGATTAATTCCCGCTCACCCCGGGTTAGTGCATTATTTTCGTCGTGCAATAAAACATCTGCCAATGCATTTAACGGAGCAGCAGTGTGCGGGCTATAGGCCATAGGTCCTCTTATACCCGGCAAGTCGTTATTCAAATTGATATGTGCCATACGTTTGGTTTATGTTAAGGGTATTGAATATTTTATACTTTTTGAGCGGGCAATACATATCCTTTCTCCGCCATTCTTTTGCCCATATCAACATAGGCTTCCTCCTGTACAGGGGTAAAACTTGCTAAACCATCTACGTATCGGTTAAACATACAAAAAGTGGCGGCTATCAGCACCGTATCATGAATTTCTCTGTCGTCTGCACCAAGTCTTTTAGCCAGTTCTATGTCTTCTTTGGTAACGGATTTACCACTCACCTGCACTTTGCCGGCAATAGTAAGCAATGCTTTTAGTTTATCGCTTACGGCAGATTGCTGCATATCTTGCAATACATCATCTACAATAAATGCTTCTTCGTTGTACAAACACCTTGCCGCAGCAGCATGACTGTTTCTGCAAAAAATACAATTATTCCTGTGCGATACATAAGCAGCTATTAATTCTCTTTCTGCCGGCAACAATGTTGACTCACCTCTCAGCAATACCTGTGCAAGATCATACAGGTATACGCCGGTTTCGGGTCTGAACATTACCAGGCTCCTTATCCCCGGAACTCCTTCCGGAACTTTTATATGCGCCATAAAAAAATTTTTTTAAAAATTTATGAAACTTGTTTCTCTATATTTTTTGTAAAGAGTATTACTATCAGTCCTATTACAAATACCAGTGAAAATATATAAATCGCATTCCCATATCCCCCCAAAGCAGTTACTAAAATCCCCACAAAAAGTACTGCTGTTCCTGTAAACAGCCGGCCGATATTGAAACAAAAACCGGTAGCCGATGATCGGATACCGGTAGAAAACAAATGCGGGATATAATAAGATAACACGCCCTGGCTGATACCGAAGAATAATGCCATTACAGCTATTTCAGCATAAATCAGCGGGCTGAACGCTTTATTGGTTTTGAAAAGGATAAACGATAACACTGCAGATACCGCAAAACAAAGCAACATGGATTTGCGTAGTCCAATTGCATTCAAAAACCAGCCTGAGAAAAATCCGCCTGCCAGCCCCCCCATTCCCATCAGCATCATACTGAGCCCCCTTTCTTTCTGCCCGTCATTGTCTGTAATTAAACTTTGTACCCAGGTGGGCAACCATGAAAATATCGCCCACAAACCTATCAGCATTGATCCGAATACAATGGAACCAATTATTAATTCCCTTTGATGACCCCCTGAGAATACCAACCATGGATTGTGATTTTTATGTTGAGCATTTTGTCTGTTGAGCAACCATGCGTCTGATTCTTTTACTAACCATATCACTGCCAAACCAACTAACAGGGGCAGTATACCTACGATTGCAAAAGCCATTCGCCAAAAACTGATATTGAAGGTAATGAGCCCTGCCGAAAAAATGCCAATGGGAAATGCAATGGAAAGTATGCCAATAAATACTGCCTTGTTTTTGGTTGGCCATGCTTCACTTACCATGGTGATACTAATTACCAGTACGCCGCCTACGCCAAAGCCACTCATAAACCGGCATAATACGATGCCCCACCAGTTTTGCATCATGCCTGTAAGCAGAGTAAATAAGCCGTACCATGCAATGGACAGCAGCAGCGCTTTTTTTCTGCCGGTGCGGTCGCTTAACATACCCCAGCTAAAACCTCCGAATGCCCATCCGAAAATAAATACCGCATTGATATAAGCGCCGATGCGTGCCTGCGCTGCAGCATCGGCAGTTATATGCATATCTCTGACAACCTCCGGGAGATATGTTGACATCAGCGTAGAGACTGTTCCGCCTATTGCATCGCCTAAAAAGCAAATGAAAAAAAGCGTCCAGTGAGCCGATGTTATTTTTTGTTTTTCTATTTGAGAAACTATTGCCGTCATAACCATGCTTATTTTAATAGTCCGTCAAAAACAATAGAAACATAATAAAGCGCCCCGACATACGGCGATCCGAAGGCCTGATAAATACGATTGTTAAGCACATTGCTTCCTCCTAATTTGATTGTGGAGTGAATAGAAGGGATTTTTTTATTCACCTGCAGATCAACAAGGGAGTAAGCGCCGATTCGGCCCGGACGGTTGCCATTGAAAGTACCATACCAATCAAAAGCATCCTGCCAGTGCCAGTTGATATTAAACCCGAAGTTCTTAAATACATTGGCATTGCCGAAGCCGAGGTTGGTAGTGAACTTTGGCGTGTTGAATGCCGGGATATTATTAGGATTGGCATTCATCAGATTAAATTCAGCCCAGGTAAGATTTCCAGTAAGTGTATAGCCTTTAGGCAAAGAATACGAAAGCCCTGCAGAAGCACCTTGCGATGAAACTTTATCCGGTGCATTAGTATATAACTGAAATGCCTGGACATCTCCATTTGGAATATCTGCCGCCGCAGCAACACTCACGCCGCCATTTCCATCAGAGATGATATTCTTTGGACGTATTACCACTGTATTGATGATGAAATTGGTATAGGAGCTATGATAGTAATTAAGATCAATCAACAGCTTATCCTGTATTAAACCTTTATAACCCAGTTCAAATGCTTTTTGTCTTTCAGGTTTTATATAGGCTACATCAGACTGCTCGAGCAGGTGTTTGTTTTCTGCAATAGCCTGGGGGAATGGCGTATTGTTGGCCATAGCTGCGCCAAATGCAGCGCCAAACGCGCCTACAGATGAAGCGGTGAATGAATTTTCGTATACATTCATCCCCTTGCTGTTGTTAGGCGCACCGCCTAAAATGGTAATAGGTCCTACATTCAGATGTATGTAAAGATCAACCGGAGTGGGATTCCTGAAACCCGTTTGATAAGATGCCCTGAAATTGTGGACTTTTGCTACGGTATAAACAGCAGAGAATCGAGGGGTATAGCTACCGGAGAAATTATTGTTTTTATCAAAGCGAACCGAAGCAGTAAGTTTTAATCTGTCATCCAACAGTTTTTTTGCAGCCTGCACAAAAGCGCCATATTCTTTTATGGTTATCTTTTGATCTTTATCTTCAAACAATGAGCCGTTAGTAAACATATCGTAGTAGCGGAAATTACCTCCTGCCAACAATTCAAATACTTTGATATGATCAGTAAAATCGTATTGACCTTCTACATGATAAAATTTACTATTGCTGAAAACCCCGGCGCCACTTAAACCATAATTATGAATAAGATTATCCTTCGCCTGATTAAAAGCGGCAGTCCCTGGCATTAACCTTCCTTCATCCGCAAATGCACGGGCAGCACTATGACTTGCTGCTGTTACACCATTTATATCGCCATCGTATGCAGCGGCATACCTGGCAAACCAGGTATTGTCTGCATTGCCGGGAGAGACAACCTGACCATTCAAATCTTTTACCCAGGTTCTGTTAAGAAACTGTGCCAGCGAACGGGTATTATAGGAGTCATGTGAGTTTTCGATAACCGAATAAGCACGCAGGAAATAATTGCTTCCTTTTAGTTCTGCACGGTGCTGCTGCAGTACAAAATTATTCAGGTCAAAGCGACTGCTACCGGTATAACTGGAGGTGCCTTTACCAAAATTATACTGGTAGGATATTTCCATATTGTTGCTAATGCGGTAATGAAGAGCACCACCCAGCTTAAGGCTGTACACATCATAGTTCATGAGGTTTTTTTCTTCATACCCGGTTCTGGAAACCCGGCCTATGCCCGCCAGTGTACGTACAACTTCATCGCCATAAACATTAACTTCATCTTTGCCGGGATTGTTGGGTCCGCGCTGTCCAACTGGTGTCTGTGCATCTATATCGGTATAATTATTGGCATACCAGTCTACGCCTGTTAAATATGAAGCATTAATTTTAAAGGCAAAACGATTCTTAAATGCTTTGGCATATCGCAATGCAAAATCATACAATCCATGCGGTTTTATCTCATCCTCATTGATGTGGTTGATTCCTGTTTTTGCCTGGAGTGTCAGGCCCTGGTATTTAAAGGGGTCTTTGGTATGCATCATTAATACCCCATTGAATGCAATAGGTCCATACAATGCAGAAGCTGCTCCCGGAATAATTTCCACACTTTCAATATCAATATCAGAAGTGCCAAATTGGTTACCAACGGCAAAGTTTAAACCAGGTGTTTGATTATCCACCCCGTCTATTAGTTGAAGAAAACGCTGGTTGCCGGTATTATTAAATCCCCTGGTATTTATTTGCTTGTACGTTAAGCTGCTGGTGACAGCCTCTACGCCTTTCAGTTGTAGCAACCCGTCATAAAAAGAAAGCGAGGCATTTTCCCGTATGGCTTTAAGGTTCATCTTCTCTATACTTACCGGAGATTGCAAAATATTCTCATTCGCCCTTGAAGCTGCAAATACGATTTCGTTCAGCAGGGTTTCTTTTTGTTTTAGCTGCACGCTTATTTTTTCTGTATGATCTTTAATCAGCACTTCTTCGTCGCTATAGCCGGTAGCAGAAACAACCAGGATAACCGGCAGTTTCAGTTTGCTTAGCGACAGGTTAAAATCGCCTTTAGCATCTGTTACTGTTCCTGAAAGTTTATCTTTTACCACGATGCTGGCGCCGGCTACAGGTTCCCCCGCAACTGAGCTCTTTACACTGCCCGATACGATAATATTTTGAGTATAGGCTTTGAATGAAATGATGAGAAATAAAAGGCTTAATATTTTGTTCATGTGTAATGAATTATACTATTTAACTGTATTTTTTAAATGATTGTAGCCCTGGGGCAAACGGGTGTATCCATGATGTACAATGCGATCAGCGAGTGCAGTATAAAATTCTGGATCGGTTGGCGTTGCTGCCCCTAAACCGTCCACATATTTATTGTAAAGGCAAAACAATGCGGCAATGAGTACGGTATCATGAATTTCCATATCCGTAGCCCCTGTATTTTTTGCTTTGGCTATCGCTTCTTCGCTGACAAGTTTGCCACTTTTTTGCACCAGGGAAGCAATGTGCAACAGGCTTTTCATTTTTTCAGAAACAGGCGCTGTGTCAATATCTGTAATCACGCATTGGGTAGTGGTATTATCCCCCAACAATACATTAGCAGCGGCAGTATGGGCGGAGGTGCAGAATTTGCAGCCATTGCCATAGCTCACGATACTTGCTATTAATTCCCGCTCTCCCTGCGTCAGCGATGAGGGCCCGCGCAAAAGTAATTGGGTAAGCTCCCGTATTGGTGCCGCAGAGTCTTTACGATATTCTAACAAACCTGTTATGCCCGGGAGGTGCTGCTCCACTTGAATATGTGGCATAAGACAATAATTAAAATGAAATAATAATAAAAGTGCATCAACATATTCATGTTCATTTACCATATAATATAGCCATGAACATGATCGGTTAATACCTGGATTGCAGCGCTATGTTAGAGGCAGTGGGTTTTGAGCTGTGAGCTTTGAGCTTTGGGTGACAAGTAATAGAATAGTAAAGATTGTTTCGCATTTCACATCTCAACTCTCTCACGTCTCTCACCTCTCTCCATTCAATCCCACGCAGTAATAACATAAGCCTGAAAATTAAACCGCAGCATCCGGAGGCTGAATGATACATTTTGAATAGATGTACAAAATAGGGGAGGAAAAAGAATGATAAAATTGTTCCTCTGCCAGGAGCATCCCCGGTCGGGGATATATTATTTCGTAGTTCTCATACTCGCCCGATATAGACACCTTCTTAATATTGGTATCCTTGCTTTTTGGGGCAGGCAGGTCATTTACATGGTTGGCATATTGTTGTTCTGCATTGCGCAATCTTGTTTGAGTAGTATTTGGCAGACAGAGTAAATATAAAGTATCGTTCAGATATTTCCGCTTTACATAATTATAATGAACACCACCCCATTCAATTTCCCCGTCAATTCGTTCATAGTCATTCCCATCCACGCTGTAAGGCACGGTTACCGGAACTTTTACCAATATCAGGTCTTTGTCTGAATAATACCCGTTCTCGATATGTTCTAAAGTGGTTTTACTGTTTTGGTGCTGCAAAAACCGGAACATAAGCGTATAGCCCGCAAGATTAAATACGTGAAGTGAAATTAATAATATGGAAAAGAGTTGCCTCAAATCAGCAGTTATGAATATTTAAAAGTAGGTATTTTTTTAGAAATATATGAAAACGTATTTATTTCCAGTTTTTGTCCTATACCTAATCCCCCGGTCGGTAAGGCAGCAAAGCGGTCAGCTTAATTGGGAAAAGAAGTTCCCGTCACCGGTACATGCTTCGTAACAGGGTGATTGTTCAAAAGATGGGATGGCCGTGTATATGGCTGCCGGTATCGAAAGGCTTTCATCCATTCAAAAAGTTGAAAACCCAGGCTATACAAATTAACCTGTTACCGGTACTATGGTTCTAAAACTTATCACTGTTATCATTCCCGCTTTCAGCCATATTCTCCCTTTGAGCTAAATGTATCGTTGAGTCTACATGCAGCTTTCCTGCAATATTTAATTTAGCGAGACCGAGCATTTTTACAATAGACCCTTCAATTTTATTTTTCTCTGAAAAAGCAATAAGGTGTCCTTCGCCCGGAATCATTTCTATGCTGAGGTAAGGAACATTAGTGAGATGGGTTTGTGCAAATTTCGCATTGGAAGTATATACCAGTTCATCATTGGCGCCCTGCAGGTAGATTACCGGCACTTTGATATTACTCCAGTAAGGGAGCATTTTGGCAAGCTCCGATTTGTGATGAATTTTCTCCGTATTGGCTGATTGCAGCATACGCGGAATAAACCAGTTGAGTAATGGTGATTCTATAATAGGAGTAAACCAGTAAGTTTTTTCTTCACCCGGCGCAATTGCCGGAGCAATCAGCACCAGTCCATCCACCAGGTTAGGATAATCCATTGCCAGCCGGCACGCTATGGCCGTACCATAAGATGCACCCACTACTATCATTGGATGATGAATTTTATTGAGGCTGTCTACCACAGGTACTATCATCTGCACCTGCTTTTCTATTGAGGGTTCCGGTTTACCTAATCCTGAAAAACCATAGCCGGCGCGGTCTACTGCGTACATTTTGGCTTTTTGCAACAGCAGGCTGTCGCTCATATAGTCTTTATAATAACTTAATGAACTGGGCGCACCATGAATAAACAAAATGGTAGCAGAAGTATCGCTGCCCGATGCTGCATATCTTATTCTTCTGTGTAAAGCATTATAATAACCTATTGCAGTCGACAACCCTTTTTGAGAAAAATAGGCTTTGTACTCCTGATCGTCCATGCGAAATTGTACAAATCTGTCTGCAATCAGTAAAAAGATAATAAAAAGTACAGTGATAACTACACCTAACTTCACAACAAATCCCGCGGTCTTTTTCATAATGCAAACTTAGCCATTGCCGGCAAAAGAAAAAGGTTGTACAGGCTGATTTTCTGTTAAACACAGGTAAAATTTGTTATACCGTGTCCGGTGCGGTATATTAAAATTGTAATGTTGCATCAGTATCAGGGAAAGACAAACGGGTACTCTTACGTGTCCCGTTCGTTTTTACATGTATCAGGTTTATCTGTTCTTCTTTATAGCTGTAAAGCAGGTTATTGAATATTTGAATTGATGTGAAGGGTTGTACATCCGGAACAAAAAAATAACACCAGGCTGCCTCTCCTTCAATATCGTAGCCCACATAACTGAGAGCTGCATTTTTGCCTCCAATATTCAGTTTCAGATGTTTTTCAATATACCCGGCAATTTGTTTGTCAAGAAGTTTTTTGTCCTCAGGTTTATATAAATCTACTTTGGTGTTATATACGGTCTTCAGTGTTTGTTCAAAATCATCGGTAAAAATTTTACAGGCGATTTCCAATTCTTTTTTCGCAGCATTATAATCTATCTCCGTCACACTTACATAATAAGGATGAGCAGCAGGTGCTGTCGAATGTTCAGGCAGATTATATTGAATACACAACAGGCAACACAACATCATCCAGGCTGAATATTTATTCATTTCTTTTTAAATGTCCTGCAAAATTCAGGGTAATTTAGTTAAAGGGCGACTTAATTTTTTGGGCGATCATTTCAACCTCTATCTTCAGGTCAATCCCGGGTTTTAAAAATTTTGCCCCTTTTGCTTAATCTCTGCGTAGTATGTTGCAACATCTTTAAACAGCTTTGTTCATATAAGCCAACCGCAGCCGTTAGTATCAGTTGGGTAGTGGCACTAACCAACTGAGGGTTTTTTTTGAGTTTGGCTTTCAGGTATTTCTAATAATTACGGTTTTTGGTGTAATCACTTTGATCGGTTAGTACGGCAACAACATCTAACACACTAAACTACCACCTGGTGTGTTCATCGTCCCAAACGGCACGTACTTCACGGTCGTTAAAAAAGCGGATAGATATTTTCATTTGTTTCTTGAGTTTATTTAGTCTGACAATTTTATATATCAGCATGACCCACCTTTAATTCAGCCTATGAGTTTGTTTCGTAATCTAAAAAACATTCATCCGGTAACTTAAAAAATAGCTTTCAACATTTTCTTCCGTCTGTCAAAATTTTCGTTGTCCGCCGAATTTGTTAGCCATTAATTGACGACAAATATATCCAAACAATAAAAAAGCATTTGCAAGGGTATTCTAAACCACAAATAAGTCAAGCCATTGCTGTCAAGAGTTCCTTTTGATAGTCAACGTGTTTGATGGAGGTATAAATTTCACAGGAAGTATATATACCCGAACTAACCACCACATACTGCAAATTGTAGGTATACCCTGAGCCGGTAAACACTTTAATACCTTTGATAATTTCCAGGTTATCTCCTTTTACCAGTTTCAGTTTGCCTGCTATATTAATTGTAGCTGGTATTCTACATTTCTTGCTGCTATACCACCGGGTTTGTTTCCCTTTTGCCATGACTCACCGTTATAATAGGTATATTCTGATTGCTGCATCCTCACTGTTGCATTAGCAAAACGGTTTAGCAGCTTGGCGAAGTGGCGAAAATCGAAGCACAAATATTCAGTTTTGCACAACCGTTTATTCGAAGAACTACCGTTGTGTTTTTGCACTAAACCCGCTATTTTGCCAAACTGCTGTTAGCGGTTCGGGCTTTTTATTCGTATTGATAAGGTTCATTATTGTATGCCATTTGTTTCACATTTCCTAATACACGTTTCATATATGTTTTCCAAAATATATTTGCGAATAACCAATTCAACGGATAAAGAAAAGTAACGTCTGAATGAAGTGTATAAGAGTATTCAACTAAAATTTTATCTTTTTCAATTTCTGTTGTTCGCCACTCACCAGTAAACCTTGAAAATCCTAACATCCAAGATTGAAAATCACTTACTTCAAATACCCAATACTTATTTTCAACTCGTTCAATAACTTTGTCAACTGAAGCAAACCCACCTTTTTGTGTCAAAGATTTTGCTGCGAAAACCTTTTTTGTTGACCCTATTTTCCCCCAATTTTGGTCGTCTGTGCTGTGCGTAACTTTTGGCATCAATCCATAACCAGTATGAACTTTTGAAACATCACATAGTATTGGTGTTTTAAAGGCTCTTTCTAATGAGCAATTATATATTTCTGAAACTTGAACTTTTGTCTCCATTCTATTTAAATTTTTAAAGTCTATCTTTCTTTAGTGTCTGGTTTTAGCCTGACCGCTAACGTTCCTCGTATTGGCGATGGGCTAGATTTTTAGCACTAACGCTGATACGAAGAACGAAAGTTGAATTTTGCACTTTCGTTGATACGAAGCCGTTCAGCCCGCCTATTGCCAAGTCTCCATGTAACCCAAAAAACCGTTGAGGTAGTTAAAAAAGTAGTCAATATAAAATCGCTACAGTAACTTTTAATTTCATTACAAAAACCTCAACAGTCATGAATAAAATTAAAACAAATTTTGAAGGACAAACAATTTTTGTCGGTATGGATATTCATAAATCCAGTTGGAAACCCGGTATCCATTTGAATGAGTATTTCGTTCGCAATGTGCATCAAAAACCCAACCCGCAGATCATGGCAGCTTATTAGCACCAACAATATCCCGGCGCAGTGTATAAAGCCGCTTATGAAGCCGGTAAGTTCGGTTTTTGGATACAGAGGCAACTTACTGCCCTGGGCATAGAGTGCATTGTTGTTAACCCGGCCGACATCCCCAAATCCCAAAAAGACACTCTGCAAAAGACTGACCCCCGCGATGCCCGCAACCTGGGACTGCGTTTGCAGAGCGGAGTGCTGCGGGGCATTCATATCCCCGACGAACAGCAGGAGGCCGATCGGGTGCTGTTTCGCCACCGCAAGCGGATCTGGAAAGACCTCACCCGTTGCAAAAACCGCATTAAAGGTTTGCTGGTATTTACCGGTGTTGATATTCCGGAGCAGTATGACAATGCCAACTGGAGTCATAATTTTATTAACTGGCTAAAGGCATTGGACTGCAAACAACAAAGCCGAAGAAGAGCGCTGGACTATATGATCAAACAAATGGAGTTTTTGCGCAAAGAGCTTTTAGACATCAGCAATGCCATTCGCAAGATGATGCGGGAGCACCGCTACAACACCAACTACTGCCTGCTGCCCAGCATTCCCGGCATTGGTCCGCTCACTGCCGCCAGTTTGCTGGTGGAGATAGGAGACGTAAACCGCTTTGAAACTTTTTATCATCTCAACAGTTTTGTGGGCCTAATGCCCATGGAGCACAGCAGTGGGGAAATAGAGAGCAAAGGCATCCTCACCGTTCGCAAACACCGCCAGCTCCGCAGCGACCTGGTGGAAAGCGCCTGGACGGCAAAAAGAACCGACCCGGCAATGGCACTGTATTTTCAGGAACAAATAAAAAAGAACTGACTGCTAAACATCGTATGCAAAGACCGCTACCTCTGGCAAGTCTGCAGCAGCCCGGCTGACTACAAAACATGGGTTGTACCGGCCGCTGACATCGACAAGACTGCAGCAGTTTTTTAAAAGAAAAGAAAACAATATTGATTAACCAACATACTTAAAAAAACAAACCGCAGCATGACTACTAAACAAAAGTTGTTTGCCGTTAATAATCAAAAGGCGGAAAGGAAACTCTGCCAAGACTGTAGCAGCTGCCGGCTTGTGCCACTCCCTACTTCGTCGGGACTAAGCCAGGCTATACTCAACAAAAAATAAAGAAGAACTGTAGCATTCCGTCCTCCGGGATGGAAAAGACTACTCATAGGATGCTGAAGTATGTTGAAAAAACTTTTAAATTTGAAGTAAGCCTGTCTGCCGACAGGCAGGGAAAAAAATCTGGCGAAGGGGAAAGGTTCAACAACTATTGAATCTTTCTCTTTCAAAAGAAATTTAAAAAAACATCTACAATATTAACTCCTCGGTGGAACGGTACATAGGATACCTTGTTGGCAGAAGTACATAGTCAATTAGTAAGCTTGCACCAAGACTTCTGTTGGTATGCGCCATTGTTGATGCAATTGTCTAATCATGTCTAACGAGAGTTTACGCTTCCGATTCAATATTTCACTTGCACGACTTTTTTGTCCAACGATATTTGCTAAGTCGGTCTGAGTCATTCCCATTTGTTCCATTCTAAATTTTATGGCTTCAACTGGGTCTGGCAAGTCAATGGGGAACTTTTCATCCTCATATTTCTCAATTAAAAGGCTCAGGATTTCTAATTCGTCCCCTTTCGGTGTTCCTTTTTTTGCATCAAAGATATTTTCAAGCCGAAGCATTGCTTGCTCGTAATCTTTCTTTGTCTTGATAGGCTTGATATTCATATTAAATAGTCTTTGCGTTTACTTTGTCATATTCAGAATGTGTCCCAATAAAACGAATCCATACTATTTGATAGTCAAAATTGATTTTCACTATTAAGCGATATGAGTTGCCCTTTATGTTGAACACAATTCTGTCGTTGCCAATAATGCTTGCACTTGGATACTCAGCTTTTATTTCATTGGGATTTGTCCAATCGGCTTTAGAGGCTTCCTGGAACCATGCCTTTAATTGTTGCTCACAATCGTTATGCCTTTCCCAAAATTCTTTAAGTATCTTCTTTGCAATTACTCTCAACTTATTTGTTTTGTCAAAAGTAGGCAAAAGTTACCAAAATGGGAATTTTATTTTATTGAGGATTGTCGCTGCGTATTTCTGCCACCGTTAGGGCTTGGCGATGGGCTGGTATTCAATGTTTCTTCTGCCCGAACGTTAGCCGATTGAAAAACTACAGCCGATTGTTATTCCTTCAGCCCGCCTATTGCCAATGTTAGCCGTTTGTGCATCTGTTCTCAATGTTATTTTTCAAATCAATAAGTCTCTGTTTCACGTTTGTCTGTGTCTTAGCCCCCTAAAAGACTGGACAAAAATTGTAAAACAATTTAGTCACAGTAAATTTAGGAACAATGAAAACAAGACGTCAATTTAGCTCCGAGGAGAAGTACAGTATCCTTCAGGAGGCA
>JAFDXG010000092.1 GCA_018268105.1 Bacteroidota bacterium
CACATTGACAGAAGATGGTTTTGCCATTGACCTGCTGGATGAAAACAATGACCGGAAATTTATTCCAGTAAAAAATCCTTATGATACGGCTTATTATGGCGGGTTGGACAGCACCATGGAAATAGAGATCTGGTACCCCAGAAAGATCAGTGTTTCGTATTTGAAAAAAAGGCCGGAGCCGGAATACATAAAAAAATTCGGCTTGCCGAAAAATGTAGGCTCACAGATTTCTTATGTTGATATAAATGATGCTATCGTTATCAAAGAAAACGGGTATTACTATGATCAGAAAGACTGGATCAACCAGGGTTACTGGAGTTGGAAAAATTTAGCAGACCAGTTGCCCTATGATTATGATCCGCCGGAATGATCGTAATTATCTTCAATCTTTCTTCTCCATCACTTTCTTCCACAGTTCGGGGATTCTTTTTATCCAAACCAATTCTCTTTTTTTATACCGTTGATTTTTTGATTTGACAAACCTTGTATAAATAGTTTCTTACGCTGGCAACAGCATAAACTTTATAAAAAAATAAAATATTCATCCGGCTGCTAATTTATCGTTTATTGCCCAGTGCAAAAATTGTAAAATAAATTTTAGCATTCTTCGCCTTTTGATCGTATATTCATATAACAGACCTTTCCGTGTTGCGAACAAAAGCAACTTACCAAAACATAAACCAACATGAGAATTCAAACTTCATCTCTGCTAAGAGAACACAGCCCGCCGATATTGGCACCTGCAACGGTTTACTAAAATCAGATGTCATTAGTTAAACTTCTGTTTATGAAGAAGATTTTCCAAATGTATATATTGATTACCTCCATCTTACTTTTTGCTTTTGCTGCATGTCGAAAAAAAGAAAATGTTCCAGAGTGTACGGCGCCTGCAATTGTTCCTTATCAACCATATTCTGATCCTGTATGGCATCCCAATGGACAATTATTGGGTTTTAATCATACTCCCCAAGCTGGTGTATTTGCAAATGGTACTCCGCCTTGTATTTGGTATATGAATACAATAAAGCAGGATTCAGCAGGTTTTTACCTGATGAATATAGATGGTTCGGGTTTTAGGCGAATCACTAATTATAAACTTTATGATCCTGCCTGGTCGCCTGATGGTAACTGGATTGCGTTTTCCATTCCACCACATATTTATAAAATGCATTTCGATGGATATACTTTTGATACAGCACATATTATTCAGCTAACAACAACCGGCGCAAATTTTTTTCCCAGTTGGGCAGCAAATAGTGATACTATTTATTATGATTCAAATATGGATGCTCCAACAGGAACGAACTTTTATTCAATTTGGAAAATGGCAAATGATGGAAGTGGAAAGATTAGATTAACACAATCTATAGGAATTGGAGATTCCCGACAGCCATTTGTAGGTTCTAATAATAAGGTTTATTACATGAGTTATGCAGCAGGAAAACAGGAGATATTTTCGATGAATAAAGATGGCTCAAATCAAAGACAGGAAACGAATAATTCCGGTGGCGGGTCTTCTCCAAAGTTTTGGCAGAATAAAATTTTTTTTGAATCAGGTGGAATTAAAGTAGTTGCAAATGGTATAACAACCCTGCTTGCTTCGCCTGCCGTTACTTACGATATATCACTAAATGGTGAAATAGTTTATAGCAGGATGGAATATGATATTACAAAAGATATTAAACAAATAGGAACGCTATGGATAATGAATGCGAATGGCTCAAACAAAAGACAACTTACATTTAATAACTATTAATCAACATAATCATGAAACTAATACTAAAAGCAATTGGATTGCTATTATTGTTTACAATCCAATCAAATATTTTTGCTCAAAGCACCTCCGAAAAAAGAGTGCTGGTATATTTTAAAACTGGTGTACAAAGAAATGCTCCACCAAATCAGAATACAGTAACAATAACTTCATCAAATGTTACACAAATTTTAAACAATTATGGGCTACACTCAACAAATGTCACTTCAGCTTTTCCAAACTTTAATGAAGCAGATACAATTACTTCAGAAATTGGCGAAGATTCAAGGCAAATGAACTATGCAAAAGTATTTGCTATTTCGCTGCCCGATACATCTTTTAAATCTTCATTGATTAGTTCTTTGCAAAGTTTATCTGAAGTTTTATATGCGGAATCTGATGGAAACGACACTACAGATATAATTCCTGCGGATGGGCAATTTGCACAGCAGTGGAATATGCGAAATACGCTTGTACCGGGTGCAGATATACATGCAGAACATGCCTGGGATATTTTTACAGGCAATGCAAATTCCATTATTGCTATTATTGATGCGGGTGTTGATATTAATCATAATGATTTGGCTGCAAAAATTAATGGCGGCGATAATGGTTTTCTTATTCAAACAGACCCCATTACAGGAATCCAATTTAGTCATGGTTCGCATGTGGCAGGTATTGCTGCCGCAGTTACAAACAATAATAATAACAATGGAGTAGCAGGAGTGGATTGGCAGGCGAGGATTCAACCACGATATGTTATTGGCAATAATACAGGTGATGCCGGAATAACACAAGGAATAAATGCAGCAATTAATTTTAGTCAAAATGTCTGGACGTTGAATAACAGTTGGGAGACATTACCACATGGAAGATACTCTGTCACCATAAGATCAGCCTTTGCCAATGCTTACAGAAATAATCGGGTTTCCTGTATTGCTATGGGGAATAATCATGTTGGCGCAGACGATGCAGATGATCCAGCAAATTTTCCTGTGGGAATTAATTCAGGAATTATTGCCGTCGGAGCAACGGATCGTAATGATGGAGTTGCATTTTTTTCTAACAGAGGACAACATATTGATGTATCTGCCCCTTGAGTGGATATATTATCTACAAACTTTAATAATGGGTATGTTGTTTTATCAGGCACTTCAATGGCAACTCCTCATGTTTCGGGATTAGCATCGTTACTAAAAGGATTTAATACAAATCTTACTAATGATGATATTGAACAAATAATAAGACTGACTGCTGATGATAGAGGTGCTGTGGGTTGGGATAATCAGTTTGGTACAGGAAGAATCAATGCAGAAAGAGCGTTACAAAGCTTACAAGCGCCTAATCAACTATTTCATTGGTCTGTCACGGGTGGTGCTTTTTTCAATACATCGGGTAATGAGACGAAAATATTTTTGGGAGTGCCTGGATTTGCGGATGCTGCCTATATAGTAAAGAGAAGTGAGATAAGAACAAATGTTACATTTCCGGCTGCTATGTGTACCATGATTGGTGCTTGGGGCAGAGGTGTTGGTACCACAGGCTATAGAGAAGAACAGGGGCGTTGTTTCGGAGAAGGTATTTGTGAAGTTGTTCCGGGGACACTGACAAATACAGGAGCAACATTGAGAACATGGATTTATGAAGTTTGGGGAGTGAACGGTCAATATTATGGATTCTTTCCAAAGTCAGTTAGCAATGTAGTTTTTCAATATACAGTTTTAGGCGTACCCCTTCCCAATTCCATTTCCGGCGACAATACCGTTTGCACCACATCCAACTATTATACTATTACCAATTTACCGACAGGAGCCACCGTTACCTGGACAGCTTCTCCTTCAGGAATCGCCACTATCAATTCTCCTGGCTCTACACAAACTACTTTGACAAAAAATAATGATGGCACTATAACACTGACAGCCACCATAACTAACCTGTGTGGCGGCGATAGTATTGTCATCAACAAAAAAATCGTGGTCGGTTATACTCAAATATTGAATATAAGTTATCCCTCCTCTACCGTAGCGCCTGATGAACTGATACCCATGCAGATATTTGTAGCTCCCGATAGCTTCGTTATCGGCAATCAGAAGTTGGTGATTAAACGTATGGGGGGCGGCTATACTGATTCCATTTATACCGGCGGAGATGGCGCTGTTGAATTCAGCTTCCCGACGACAGGAACCTACAATATAAAAGTTTATACATACAACGATTGCGGCTGGTCAACCAGTTTTTATCCTCTTGTATTTTTCTGCACCAATGATGAAATGTTTATGTTGTCACCCAACCCCGCCAATACATCGCTTGCCGTAAAACTCAGCGATGAAACAGTGCAGTCAGATAATATCAAGAGCAGGGGTACCGGCATCAAAGAAATTCAGTTGACGGATAAAATGGGCAATGTGCTGAAACGCTATGTGTACCATGGAACAGATAAACAGGTAACAATAGATGTAAGCGCTCTTAAAGCAGATATCTATTATATAAAACTGTTTAACGGGAAACGATGGATTGGGAAATCATTTATGAAGCAATAGCGCTGCGCTATTATTTTCTTTCAGGAGCTGACTTCAAAAAAAAGTCAGCTTCTTTTTTATTCTTGTATTGCTCATTACATTCAATGGTTTGCTCAAAATATAAAATCTGCCGGAAATAAAATGTTCGCAACTCTTTTCACTCTTTCTTCTCCATCACTTTCTTCCACAGTTCCGGAATTCTTTTTATCCAAACCAATTCTCTTCTTTTCACCGATGCGTCTTCGGCAGGATAGCCGAAATATGTTTTGCCGCCGGCCAATGATGAGGGCACGCCGCTTTGCGCCAGCACTATGGCGTCTTTCCCGATGGTCAGCGTTTTACTTACGCCTACCTGCCCCCACAGGATCACATTGTCTTCAATAGTGGTGGCCCCGGCAATGCCCACCTGCGCTGCAAACAAACAATTTTTTCCGATAGCCGTATCATGACCGATATGCACCATGTTATCCATTTTTGTTCCTTCACCAATCAATGTATCGCCGCTTACGCCTCTGTCAATAGTGCAACCGGCGCCTATCTCTGCAAAATCTTCAATCACCACCCTGCCGCAGCTTTTCATCTTTTTATAATGAACAGAACGGTCTGTTTTTTTATTATAATAAAACGCATCGCTGCCGATAACCGTTCCGGCTTGTATCACTACATTATTACCAATGACGCAATGATCCAGGATAGTTACATTCGGATAAATGATGCAATCCTTCCCGATCCGCACCTCGTTACCGATATACACATTCGGCATAATGACCGTTCCTTCACCAACGGATGCAGTATCGCTCTTCAGCTTCATTGACGGAGCAAAGGGACGATACTGCTCCACAATGGTTTGATATGCTTCAAATGGATCATTAACAACAAGCAGGGCTTTCTCTTCCGGACAATCCACTTTTTTATTGATAATGATAAAACTTGCTGCAGACTGAATGCAGGCATCATAGTATTTCGGATGATCTACAAACACCAAATCTCCTTCTTCTACTTTGTGTATCTCATTAATACCGGTGGCTTTTGCTTCGGTGTTTCCGACCAATTCAGCATTTATTAATTGAGCAATGTACCGGAGAGCAACAGGCTTTTCAAAACGCATATTCAGTAATTTGTATAAAGGTAACAAGTCTGAATTGCTTCATTTATATTCTGAAATTATCTCTCAGGTTTTCTTAACTGAATTCTTTATTCAGTAAGAAAAGGCAAGTTTAAAACAGTTAGTTGTCATGTGCATTGATCCTGAAAATTTTTAA
>JAFDXG010000093.1 GCA_018268105.1 Bacteroidota bacterium
ATTGTTTTCCTGGTTGACGATATGGGCTGGCAGGATTGTTCCCTGCCATTCTGGAACCAGGTAACACCTTTGAATAAACGCTATCACACCCCAAATATGGAACGCCTCGCAAAGGAAGGTATGAAGTTTACCAATGCTTATGCCGCACCGGTTTGTACCCCTTCGCGCAGTAGTATGCTCAGTGGAATGAATGTGGCACACCACGGCATTACCAACTGGACATCACCGGCAAAAAATAATAATACCGATGCAGCAGACGATCAGTTTGAAGCGGCCAACTGGAACATCAATGGATTAAGTCCGATAGCCGGCGTAACAAGCACAGCTTTTGCCACTCCATTCCCTCAATTGTTAAAACAATCCGGTTATTACACCATACATGTAGGCAAGGCACACTGGGCATCTTATGGAACACCGGGGGCAAGTCCCTACAATATGGGGTTTATCGTAAATATTTCCGGACATTCCGCTGGTCACCCGCAAAGCTACCTGAGTGAAGAGCATTACGGTAATCTGCCTTATAAAGCCATTATACAGGCCGTACCTGATCTTGAAGAATATTATGAAACAGGAACTTTCCTTACTGAAGCGCTCACCCTTGAAGCCAAAAAAGCAATGGAATATCCAATCCAAAAACATCAGCCTTTTTATCTGAATATGGCTCAGTATGCAGTACATACTCCTATTATGGGTGATAAAAGGTTTTTGCAAAAATATCTTGATAATGGACTGGACAGTACAGAAGCGCGGTATGCCAGTCTGCTTGAAGGAATGGATAAAAGCCTCGGCGACATAATGGATTTCTTAAAAACAAAAGGTGTGGAGAAAAATACTATCATCATCTTCATGAGTGATAATGGCGGGCTAAGTCTCGCACCACCACGCGGGGGCAGTGCACATACTCAAAATCTTCCATTGAAGGCCGGTAAAGGATCGGTATATGAAGGAGGTATACGTGAACCAATGATCGTGAAATGGCCGGGGGTGGTTACACCTTCATCCACAACTGATCAATATATAATCATTGAAGATTTTTTCCCTACGATTTTGGAAATGGCAGGTGTGCGGCAATATCAAACTGTGCAGCTTGTCGACGGCAAAAGTTTTGTACCCATATTAAGAAATCCTGCATATAAAGACAGTTTGAGACTATTGGTATGGCATTATCCTAATAAATGGCAAAACCAGGGCGGCCCGGGTATCAATTATTTCAGCGCTGCAAGAAAAGGCGACTGGAAACTGGTATATAGCCTGCATACCGGGACAGGTGAATTATATAACCTGAAAGAAGATATAGGAGAAACTAAAAATCTGGCTTCTATATATCCCGAGAAATTAAAATCGCTGGAAGTTCAGTTGGGATTGAAATTGAAAAACTGGAAATCGCCCATGCCTTTTGACAAAACTACCCATCAGCCCGTACCGTGGCCGGGAGAATAACACATCACATGGATAGATTTACATTAACGGACTTCAGTAAAAAAAGATGACAAATTTAATCCTCGCTTTGCGTGCTTATAAATCCGACGTGGAAATTCATAAACATTCTGCTTATCAAATTGTGCTGTCGGAAGATGAGCCCTTTAATACGATTTGTGAAAACAAAAATCATATAAACATTTATGGTTTTGCCATAAAACCGCAAATTGCACATTCCTGTCAATGCAGTAAAAGCAATTTGGTTATTCTGAATATAGAACCCTATTCTACATTAGGTAATACTTTATTAAGGAAAATCGGAGAAGATAAGCGTTCTGTTCATTTTACATCCCAACAGGAAATTTCAGATTTCTTTCATACTCATAATAGCAAGTCTGCTATTGCCGATTTCATCCATAATAATAAAAACAACTTGCCACTTAAGTCTGACGAAAGGGTTAATAAAACCATAGCATTTATTAATGAAAATTTCAATTCGGATAAATTTACGCTGGACGAACTTTCAGGCAAGATCTTTTTATCTGCTTCACGGTTAGGATTTCTTTTCAGGGAACAGACGGGAAGCAGTATTTTTAAATACCTTTTATGGACAAGATTGAGATACGCCATATCTCAAATCCTGGCCGGGAACAACAAAAGCCTGACAGAGATTGCTTATGAATCCGGATTTTATGATTCATCTCAAATGACTAAGTATATGTATGAAATGTTTGGCATTTCGCCTTCCAGGCTCAGACAAAAAAGTGATTTGATACAATTCTTACTATAACACCGGTGCTAACTTTGGGGCACATTAACGAATAACAATATGAATAGAATATTAGTAATAATAAACCTCTTTGATGGAGCCGTAGAAAAAATAAAAGCCAATCCTGATTTGGCAAAAAAAGAAATGGAATTTGTAAAACAATGGCAAAAAGAAGAAATCTTAGAAAACTTTTTCATAACCGTTTCAAAAACCGGAGCAGTTTTAATATTCAAAAACACCACCGAAACAAATGTAAAATCCCTTATCGAAATCTTACCTTATTTCCCATTTATGGCTAAAATAGAATATTATAATACAGACAAGCATTTTTAACTTTTATCAGAAGTACTATATTCCGCAACAAATCAACTAAAATATAACCTTTTGAAATAAGAGCTTATTTTATACTCGTACGGGTCAACCCAGGCATAAGGTTTTATAGTTAGAGTAATTTGACCTATTTCTCCCAACATATTTCACAGCTAAAATATTGAAATTTACCCAAGACACGGAGGTATTCCATAACTTCATAATAATTAATTCAAACCAATTAATTATGTTGAAAATATTTTTCGGGTCCGGTATTTTATTATTTGTTTGTTTGAATTGCTTTGCCCAAACCAAAAAGCCCAATGTAATTGTTATCTACGCCGATGATCTTGGTTATGGCGACCTGAGTTGCTATGGAGCAACTAAGCTGCATACTCCCAATGTAGATCAACTGGCAAAGGAAGGTATACGATTCACTAATGCACATGCTACTTCATCTACCTGCACTCCCAGCCGCTATGCACTAATGACAGGGCAATATCCCTGGCGCAAACAAGGTACGGGAATCTTACCGGGTGATGCTGCACTTATCATCCCAACGGAAAAAACCACCCTCCCTTCCCTGTTTCGTAAAGCCGGATATCAAACAGGTATTGTGGGTAAATGGCACCTCGGGTTGGGGGAACAGGTAGAAAAAAACTGGAATGGCGAAGTAAAGCCCGGTCCAAATGAAACAGGTTTTGATTACTCTTTTATTTTTCCGGCAACTGCGGACAGGGTGCCAACAGTATTCCTGGAGAACCACAACGTTGTCGCGCTTGATAAGTCAGATCCTATTGAAGTAAATTATAAAGAAAAAGTAGGTAACGATCCTACTGGTTTGGAGCATCCGGAATTGTTGAAATTAAAATCATCTCCCGGTCAGGGCCATAATCAGACTATAGTGAATGGAATTGGGCGGATAGGCTATATGAGTGGCGGGCATACCGCCCGATGGACAGATGAAGAGCTTTCTTTAACTTTCCTAACCAAAGCAAAACAGTTCATCCGCGACAACAGCAAACATCCTTTCTTCCTTTATTTTACACTAACAGAACCTCATGTACCACGCATGCCTGCAACAATGTTTAAAGATAAGAGTGGACTGGGACTGCGTGGCGATGCTATATTGCAATTAGACTGGACAATAGGTGAACTGACCAAACAAATAGCCTCATTAGGACTTACCGGTAATACTATCATCATATTTACCAGTGACAATGGTCCCGTATTAGACGATGGCTACCAGGATGGAGCAGTAACTCAGTTGCATGGACATACCCCATGGGGACCTTTCCGTGGCGGCAAGTACAGTATATTTGAAGCGGGTACCCGTATTCCCTGGATCATCAGTTGGCCGGGTAAAATCAAACCGGGTGTATCTACTGCTATGGTTTGCCAGGTAGATATGATTCAATCATTTGCTCATCTTCTCAAACAAACCATCCCTGACGGCGATGCCCCTGATAGCGAAAATATGTGGACAGCACTAACCGGAAAATCGCAAAAAGGCCGTAGCATATTGATAGAACACGGGAATGTGTTAAGCATTGTACAAAACAACTGGAAATATATAGAACCGGGTAAAGGCCCTAAACTTTTTGGACCCGTAAATATAGAATCTGGTATTGATGAACAACCTCAACTTTATGACCTGGAAGAAGACCCCGGTGAAAAAAATAATCTTGCCGCACAACATCCTGAAAAAGTGAGAGAGCTAGCAGGGTTGTTGCAAGAGATAAGAAACAAATAATTGTAGTGAACTTAAGTCTTTCTCACTTAATTTACTTAATTCCTTAATGGTTTTTAATGTTTATTTCCTGGCATATATCTTCTGTCTACCTTTTCCCACAGTTTCTGTTATTTCATCTATTGGGGAGTATTTTCTTTTTCAAGTACTTCAAACTGATGGGTAACCCGTTCGCCCACCTCATCTACAATCGTTAAGAAATGCCTGCCGGGAGCCGGACTCAGCGCCACCTGGTGAAAGCGGGTAGTTACGCCAATATATTCATCATCAAGATGCCAGAAGATTTTAGCATCTGGTTTTTGATGTGCCGCGGTGAAAATAACCTTTCCCTGCACACCATTAATTTCTACCGGCACATATATCCTGGCGTTGTTTTCCGGATATATCAGCGCCATTGCTCTTCGGGATGCATTATTGCCGCATCCTTCTTTATAAGGAGGCAAAGGAAGATAATCAAAATGTTTCTGCCGGTAGTACCATTCCATAACAGGTGGGAGAATAAACCAGCTTTTATGCACCATCAAAGAAGGGGAAATACAGTTTTCGGTTACCCTATACTGTTGAGATGGATCAAGATGAATGATATTGTGATACGGGCACAATGGGCTGTTGGATTCTTCTGCTGATACGGCAATACTGTCAATATCTGTACAATCGGTATTCGCCCTGAACCCGCTTTGATGGCATACTGCCAGTTTTGGCAATCCCTCTGCCGGATTGCTAAACCAGGGTGATGCAGGAAGTTGCCTGATAATATCAAACAAAACCGGTGCAGCTTTCTGTACACCTATTAAACCCGGCCGCCCCTCACCAGTACCATTACCTACCCAAACAACTGTTACAAAACGGGGAGTAATCCCAACCGCCCATGCATCGCGGAAACCAAAGCTTGTACCTGTTTTCCAGGCAACACGTTGTGAAGAGCTAAACTGCTTCCACAACCCTTCTTCTCCCGGCCGCATTACATCTTCCATTGCCTGAAACATTTGCCATATAGCTACAGGATCAAGAAAATTAATTTCAGTTTTGTCATTGTTATTTTTCTTCATCGCATCGGATAAATAAACCGGCGGGGAAAAATCGGTTTTTAAAATTTTATCTTTATTACGCCGGGTATGATTCAGTGCCCTTGCCATTCCCGCATATACGGCAGCAAGGTCCCAGGGTGTGACTTCACAACCACCAAGAATTAAAGAGAGCCCATAATGATCTGCCGGTTGATTTAATGTGGTAATACCAAGCTGTTGCAACACCTCATAAAACCTGGGATATTTATAGTCCCGGAGCATGCGCACAGCCGGTATGTTGAGCGATCTGGACAATGCAAGATGTGCAGGTACTGCCCCTTCATAATCTCTGTCATAATTCTGGGGGGTATATCCGCCGATCTGCGTAGGTATATCCGCTATCAATGTACCGGGCAGAAACCTTCCTTCGTGCAACATACAGGCATAGAGCAACGGTTTCAATGTACTGCCGGGGCTCCTTGCTGAATTTATTATATCAACATGGCTTTGCACATCAGGATCCTCCGGATGATATATATTGCCAACATAAGACAACACCTTACCACTTTCCACTTCAAGCACCAGCGCACAAATATTATTGATACTGTTGCCCCTGTATACCGCCTGATACTGTTCAATAATGCGGGTCACATTTTGCTGTAACAAGGTATTAATTGTAGTATGGGCAATTGTTTTATCTTTTGATTTAAACTCAGTTCTGAAACGCTGAAGCAAATGAGGCGCAAGCTGCGGCAGGGGTTTAGGTTCATCAGGTAATGCCTCCAGCAGTGCAAGGTCGTGTGTTATTGTATCTATTTTTTTTTGCTGCAATAATTTATCCAGCAACAGGTTTCTTTTCTTCAATAAAATATTCCTGTTCTTACCGGGATGTACCAATGCAGGTGCATTGGGCAATACAGCAAGCGCAGCCATTTCTCCCCAGCTAAGTCTTTCGGGTGGACGTGCATAATAGCGCCAGGATGCTGCATCAAGTCCGATCACATTACTGCCGAAGGGTGCATTGGAAGCATATAATGCAAGTATTTCTTTTTTCGAAAAAGATAATTCAAGTCGTATGGCCTGAATGCTTTCAATTATCTTCTGAAAAATATTCCGGGGCCTGTTGCGCGACATACGCATTACCTGCATGGTAATTGTACTTCCCCCGCTAATGGTATGTGAAGCACTAAAATTCTGCCGGATTGCTCTCATCATGGCAAGGATATCCACACCGGGATGAAAGTAAAATCTTTTGTCTTCAAACGTTACAATACATTGGGCAAATTTGTCGGGTACATCGGCACTATAGGGAAACCTCCATTGACCATCAGCAGCAATAGTTGCACCCAGCAGTTGCCCTTTGGCATCTTTTATTACCCAGGAAACAGGAGCATTAAAAAGCCTTTGGGGAAGACATAACCAAAACCAAATTAAAGCAATGAACAGGCCTAACAACAATACTTTGGTTCGCTTTTTCAGGTTCCTGAAGTAACGATATATATTAAAAATTTTTTTTTTCATCTTCGATTCACAAAAGAACCTTTTCAATTATTACATCAGCAGGTTTCTCAATTTTTTCTTTCATGACTTTGTTTTATTTAAGTATTTTTCAATTCTCTTCTGTCACATTAAACACAACAATAACCCTAACCGAAAATTTGAAACCTGTCTATAATACCTGTAACAGGTATTTTATCTACTTTTGAAGCATCCGTAAGTTTAAAATTAATTGATATGAAAAATATAATCGCGTGCAGTGCCCTTTTATTTTTATTAAATATAGCTTTTGCTCAGGAGACCACTCATCGTAAATGGAAACAACTCTTTAACGGAAAAGACCTGAAAGGCTGGAACATTAAAATAAAAGGGCATGATTACAATGATAATTTTGGTAATACATTCCGGGTTGAAAACGGAGTGATGAAAGTTTCTTACGACCATTACGATAATTTTAATCAGCAATACGGTCATATTTTTTACAAAAAACCATTCTCCTATTATATCCTTGCCGTAGAATATCGTTTTGTTGGGCAACAGGCAACAGGTGGTGAGGGCTGGGCTTACAAAAACAGCGGTATCATGCTGCATTGCCAGAACCCTGCTACCATGCTCAAAGACCAGGACTTTCCTATTTCAATAGAAGATCAGTTACTGGGTGGCGATGCCACAGGAGAGCGCTCCACCTGTAATCTATGCACGCCCGGAACCTATGTAGTAATGGAAGGTAAGTTGATTACTCAGCATTGTGTAAATTCCAGTTCCAAAACATTTCGTGGCGACCAGTGGGTAAGGGCCGAAGTGGTTGTACTTGGAGATTCTATTATCAAACATATAGTAAACGGCGATACGGTGCTGGTATATGAAAAGCCTCAGATTGGCGGGGGAAATGTCAGCAACTACGATCCTGCCCAAAAGAAAGACGGACAATTATTATCATCAGGGTATATATCACTCCAGAGTGAGAGCCATCCTGTAGAATTCAGGAAGGTGGAAATCATTGACCTGTCGAAAGAGTACAGGAGGAAGAGGAAGTAGAGTTGAGGTTTGGAGTTTCGAGTTTCAGGTTTATCGTCTCACATTTTACTATATACTATTTCTCATTTACTTATTCACACCCTGTTAATTTCTTTTGGGTTCAGAAAATTAATTAATCCTGAACTTTATCGCCACCACAGGAAGAATATCCCCAAATTATCAGATAGTGATTGTTCTCTTTAAGCGTGAAAGAAGGGGTGGGTATCCTGTCCTGTTTAAAATTTATTTACTATGGGTTTATTTGATAAAAGAGTTCAGTACAAGCCATTTGAATACCCGGAGGTACTACAGTTTACATCGGCTATCAACAAATCTTTTTGGGTACATTCAGAAGTAGATTTTACTGCAGATATCCAGGATTTTCATGCCCATTTATCTCCGGCGGAACAGAATGCCATAAAAAACAGCCTGCTGGCTATTGCTCAGGTAGAAGTTGCCGTAAAATCATTTTGGGGCAACCTGTATAATCATTTTCCGAAGCCGGAGTTAAACGGATTGGGAGCCACTTTTGCTGAGTGCGAATTCAGGCATTCTGAAGCATATTCCCGGTTACTTGAAGTGTTGGGTTATAACAATCAGTTTGTAGAATTGGTAGAAGTGCCGGTAGTGAAGGAACGAATTGAATATTTATCTTCTGCTTTACAAAATGCAAAATCAACTGATAAAAAAGAATACACGGTTTCATTAATATTATTCAGTTTGTTGATTGAAAATGTGAGCTTGTTCAGCCAGTTTGCTATCATCCTCGCATTTACCAGGTTTAAAGGACTGATGAAAAACGTCAGCAATATTATTGCATGGACTTCAGTAGATGAACAGATTCATGCCAATGCCGGAATTTATCTGGTTAATAAATTAAAGGAAGAATATCCTGAAATATTTACACCTGCCATGATGGAGCATGTAAGGGCTGTGGTAAAACAGTCTATAGCAACGGAAGAACGTATACTGGAATGGATTTTTAATGCCGGAGATATTGACGTTATCAGCCGCCGCAACCTTACTAATTTTATGAAAATGAGGGCCGACGACAGCCTGAAACAAATCGGCTACACTCCCATCTTCAATATCTCATCCGAAGAAAGCTCAAAGATGTTGTGGTTTGAAGAAGAAGTTTTTTCCAACAGCCTTGATGATTTTTTTGCCAAACGCCCTGTAGAGTACACTAAGTTTGACAAGAGTATCTCTGCCTATGATTTGTTTTAAAATTTCCAGCAACCTATATATTACTTTAAAAGCTTATTAAATGACTACACTATTTGCGACTGCGCCTGCCACTTCCGAACAACTTTTTGACATTAACTGCGAACAGGAAAAATTGTGGTGGAAAAATGAAGAAAGCGAGCAGATTCTCAACAGGGGATATTTATTGAAGGGAGAAACTGTTGAGGGGGCTATTGAACGAATATGTTCTGCAGCCGCTCAACGATTATATAAGCCTGAACTGAAAGAAGCATTTAAAGAAATGGTTGAGCGTGGCTGGATGAGTTTAAGTTCGCCGGTATGGGCTAATATGGGCACGGAAAGAGGCTTGCCTATTTCCTGTTTCAACGTACATATCCCCGATTATATAGAAGGCATTACCCACAAGCTGGGCGAAGTGATCATGCAGACAAAATTAGGTGGTGGAACTTCGGCTTATTTTGGAGCGCTTCGCGAAAGAGGAAGTGCAGTAACTGACAATGGCAAAAGCAGCGGTGCCGTTAGCTTTATGCGGCTCTTTGATACAGCTATGGATACTATATCACAAGGCGGTGTACGCAGGGGTGCTTTTGCCGCATATATGGATATTGATCATGGTGATATTGATGAATTTCTTTCTATCAAAGATATTGGCCACCCGATTCAGAATCTTTTCTTTGCCGTATGTGTACCCGATTACTGGATGCAGGATATGATTGATGGTGATATGAAGAAAAGACAAACCTGGGCCAAAGTATTGGAAAGCCGTCAGCAAAAGGGATTGCCTTACATTTTCTTTACCGACAATGTAAACAGAAATAAACCACAGGTATATAAAGATCAAAACCTGACTATTCACGCCAGCAACCTGTGCTCAGAAATTATGCTGCCTTCTACCGAAGAGGAATCTTTTATCTGTTGCCTGTCGTCAATGAACCTTGAGTTGTACGACGAATGGAAAGATACCGATGCGGTTAAACTGGCCATCTTTTTCCTTGATGCAGTGCTGCAGGAATTTATTGCCAAATCAGAAAATAATCATTACCTGAAAGCCGCAAACACTTTTGCAAAAAGGCACAGGGCTTTAGGATTAGGTGTACTAGGCTGGCATTCCTATCTTCAAAAAAATATGATCCCATTTGAAGGGATGCGGGCCAAGCAGCTTACGGCATCCATCTTCAGTGATATACAGGAAAAATCAAATAAAGCAACCAAAGACCTTGCATGGATATACGGTGAACCTGAATTGCTGAAAGGTTACGGAAAAAGAAATACCACCTTACTGGCAATTGCGCCCACTACTTCATCTTCAGCCATACTGGGACAAACTTCGCCAGGCATCGAACCCTTCAGCAGCAACTACTATAAAGCCGGGCTTTCGAAAGGAAACTTTATGCGCAAGAATAAATACCTTAAAGAATTGCTGGAGCAAAAAGGAATTGACAATGAAGACACCTGGCGCAGCATTATGCTCAACCACGGCAGCGTACAGCACCTCAAAGAATTGAGTACCGAAGAAAAAGAAGTGTTTAAAACATTTAAAGAAATCAGCCAGTTGGAGATTATTCAGCAGGCATCCATTCGGCAGAAATATATTGACCAGTCGCAAAGCCTGAACCTCAATATCCCATCAGACGTCCCGGTAAAAGATGTAAACAAATTACTCATTGAAGCCTGGAAACTGGGTATTAAAACATTGTATTACCAGCGCAGCCAGAGTGTATCGAAGGAGATGGTAACAAGCCTGGTGAGTTGTAAAAGCTGCGAAGCATAATATTATTTTTTATTTTCCGGGGTGAGATTTATTTTCTTATAGGTATATTAAAGTAATGCCAGCCGCAACGGGCTGGCATTAAACATTTGAATACAATATTATTTTTCTATCGTTTTACAAATCTCAGGTTTTCTACCCTGCTGCCATACAATAACCGCAGATAATATATACCAGAAGGAAGAGTCTGAACCGATATATTTTTTTGATTCATGAATGTAGCCACCACTTTACCTTCCGGATTTATAATTTGTGCTTTAAATTTATTTTCCTGAGTAGCTATAGAAAGGACATTAACTACAGGATTCGGGAATATAAATGTACGTCCCGAATATTGATACTGTACATTTCTGACAGTGGAATATTCATACTTACCATCAAGATCCTCCTGTTTGAGCCGGTAAAAGTTAACCCCCATTGCAGGGTTGGCGTCTGTAAACTGGTATTGATAAGTATATCCGCTACCTGCTTTTGCAGCCTCTATAAATCCGATTGATTCCCACGAAATACCATTAGAAGACCTTTCTATATAAAATCCCCTGTTGTTAATTTCATCGCTGGTTTGCCATTTAAGTAAACATCCGGTTGGAACTGATGCGGCAGTAAAAGAAATAAAATTGACAGGAAGCGTAATAGTGGCAGTGAGTGAGAGATTATCAAAATAACTGTCAATAGAATCTCCGTTATTCGATGTTCCTATCAACCTTATCCGTATCGTTCTTGTGCCTGTAGGGGCAACCCTGTTATCGGTGTACTGCACCCATCCGCTGATATTGGTGGTTGTTCCTGTAGAATAAGATGAAAGTACGGTACCGACATTATTTCGGTATTCAACAATTATTTCGGCTCCATCTGGTGTAGATTGGTTATAAGATTGTGTGTAGCCCGAGAAGCTAACACTGTAGTGACCCGCATCAATATTTGAAGCCTTGGAAGAAACATCAATATCCTGGTACAATTCATATTTTTTGCCTGAGCCAGTTGTACCTCCGCAACCAGGGAAAAATAAATAGTTACCACTTTGAGCTGTAGGGAAACCGCTTTGGTTGCCTTGTATACCCCAGCCACTGGAAGTATAACAGTTGGTACCTACATTTTGAGCAGTAGTCCAGCCGTTTGATGTAGGTACAGTTTCAGCAGAGGGGTCGGAAATCAGATTTTGTGAAATGCCGGTAAGAAATCCCAATACTAATAACAGAGATAATGCAAAACTTTGTAGGTAAATTTTTTTCATATCAGAAAGCTTTAGGTAAATAATTGTATAAAAATAGGAAATCTATTAATATTAGCAGGTAAAAACACTTATCAGATTGAATAATCCTGATAAATCAGTATTCACAAGTCTTTAAATCAGAATAAGCAAACCCATAAGGTCGTTATCTCTTAAAACAAGTATCAGAAAAATCCAGGAGGGTGAGGGATAATAAATTTTCAGACAGGGAAATTATAACACTTCAGTCAGACCATCTACACACTACATCATCAATAAATCTACCGCATTTCCTAATAACTTATATTCAATGGTTATAAATAATTAAATCAACAAAATGTGTGCCTGACTTCTTTTTTTTAACAAGACATTTTTTATTGTCCAATAATGTAACGCTGTACCCTATCAGTTTTTTCTACAACAGAGCAAATAAAGTCAGCATTTTTATAACCGCACCACCTGCCCGGTTTTTACAGATTCATCGCAGGCAAAAGCAATTCTTAAACTGTTTACCGCGTCTTCCATATGATCGGTAAGATCAGTATTGTTTACAATAGCATTGAGGAAAAAAAGTTGTTCGCGATTGCAAAGCTCCTGGTGATCGGGTTCATCTTCCAGGTTAATCCAGGTATCATCTTTAAGAAATTTTTCATTTTTATCAAGATCAGCATGATGAAACCGCAGGGATTCTGTTTTGGTATGCGATTCAATAGAATCAGACTTGCCTTCCCCGCCTGCATTTTTAGCCACGATGGATACCGATCCTTTTGGGCCAACAACATCTTTCACAAAAAAAGCGGTTTCACTCATCATTGGGCCCCAGCCGGCTTCGTACCAGCCCACAGAGCCATCCTCAAATCGAATCTGCAACTGCCCGTAATTGTAATTGCCTGCAGGAATTTCTTCAGTAAGCCTTGCCCCAATAGCGCTTACCTGCACAGGTTTTGATCTTACCATCTGGCACATTACATCAATATAATGCACGCCACAATCTACAATTGGACTTAAGCTGTTCATCAGGTTCCGGTGCAGTGTCCACATAGCTCCGTCACTTTGCTGGTTCAGGTTCATCCTCATTACCAGTGGTTTTCCCAACTCCCGGCTAAGTTGAATAAACCTCTCCCAGGAAGGATGATGACGAAGGATATATCCCACTACTAATTTTTTATTATGTTTGATGGCAGCATCTCTTACCCGCTCCGCTCCTTTTACAGAATCGGCCAATGGTTTTTCAATAAATACATGGCAGCCTTTTTCTATTGCCATGATGGCATAACTTTCATGTGTATCCGGATATGTGGAGATACATACGGCATCAGGTTTTGTGAGCGCCAATGCTTTTTCATACTCATCAAACAATGCATACCCCCCACCCAATTTTTTATTTAAAACTTCTTTGCTGCTACCTCTTGATACCAGCCCGCAAATTTCAAAACCATCTAATGTATGATATGCCATTGCATGTGATGCTCCCATATTGCCACAACCCACAACAAGGATTTTTAAATTTTTCATTTGTGTCATATTGAATAATATTTATTGTTCGTAATTCAATTTATAGAAGCGTATTGTCTTTTCAATACTAAAAGAATGTTACTTTTCCGGTGAATAAGGCAGGCAGAGAGATAAAGGTGTAAGGTCTACCCGTCTGTAAAATATTTCTGCACCTTCAGATTGAATCTGTATCCGCCCTTCATTGGGTTTGGAGTGTATTGCATGGTTCACCAGAATACCGTTAAGATAAATGAATATCTCATTACCGTGTAAAATACATTCGAGTTTATTCCATTCCCCTACAGGTTTTTCTACATCATTCTTTCCCCTAAATCCTTTCTCATCTTTCCATTCAGAATCACGTCCATACCAGTTGATTCTGCCACTGTTTACAGTTACCGGGTCGCCATCCGGCTGAAATATAAAAGACCCGTTTTGTTTTTCAGGCGCTACCAGTGTGGTAAGCAGGTATTTATTGCTTTTGTCTCCCACCACAATAAAATCACCGGTACCACCTTCAATCACATTACATTCTATGGAATACATCCAGGTGCCATCCCATGCTCCATCCACCCCTTGTGAGTGAAAGAGCAGTCCATTATCACGGGCCTTTCCTGATCGCTCACCATACGTTTTATCGCCCCATTTATATTCTATCACCAGTTTATAATTTTTGAACTCATTTTTTGTAGTAATACAACCCCACTCCTCCCCCGAAATATGCAGTACCCCATCTTTTACTGTAAATACTTTTTTAGGATCATTATCCCGCCCTCTGTCTTTGATAAAAGTGTACCAGCCATCCAGGTTTTTCCGGTTAAACAGATGGATGGTGTTATGCTGACTGGTATTTGTCTGAGCAAAAACCTGATCATCTTTTGCAAATGAAACTAAGACTCCGGTTACAAAAATTATAATATATTTTTTCATTACTCGTGACTTTTAATTTGTCCCAATCCATTGGGAAGAGATTCAAGATAGGCGATCAGGTCAGATATTTCCTGAATATTGAATTGCTTCAGCAATCCTGGTGGCATTAGGGAAGTCGTTTCCGGTTCAAGAGACACAATTTCATTTTTGGGAACACGTACTACTGATCCGGGACCTGTTGCAACAACTATCACATCCGGTAATTGTTCTTTGACAATACCTGAATAAGAAGCATTCTTTGTATTTATTTTGGAGGTTTCGTGTTCTCTTGCAAAACTGGCGCTGGGATATAATATTGCTTCAAGAATATCATGCCGCGACCGGATTTCACCGATATTGGATAAGTCCGGGCCAAAATCACCACCCTTTCCGCCGACAGCATGACAACTGAAACAAGTAGCCCGACCAAAAAAAAGTTGTCTTCCTTCTGCCACATCGCCACGGGTAAGTTGCGACTGCAGATTTTCCAATTCAGCTAATCGCGATGCTTGTTTCTGTTTTAAAATATCAATCAAAGCAACAGAAGCTGTTTGAACTGCTGGCGGATAAGACTCAAACAGTTTTTGCATATCAGTAACTGATAAATTATCAAGCCTGTCTTTAGCATTCAATAATGCAGCTATCAGTGCTTTTCCGGCCTCCTCACTGTTCCCGCCCTTATAGGCATTTACAAGATCGGGTAAAAGAAAAATATCAGCTTTACCCACCTGCCCGGTAGCTAATGCAGTTAACTGAGCTTCATTCAATTTTGCCTGTGTTAACAGCCGAGACGCTTCCTGACGAACAGGAGATTCATTCTTAGAATCCAGATATTTTAAGATAATTTCAAACTCAGTTGCAGTAAGATTGGGATCGGACATTAAGCGTGCACTCAATGCTTTAAGTCTGAAATCTGCCGGAGATTTAGCATCCTGTAGAATATTATTTAGTTCATTATTCAGCACAGCAACCCTTCTTGATTTTATGAGGTTCAATACTTCGGAACGAATTTCATAATCGTTGCTGTGAAGTAAATTGCTAAGCTGCTTTACCCATGCATCAGGTAGTTTACTCACCTTCGCATTATTGATAACATCCAGTAAAAGTTGCCTCTTCGTCCCTGCAATCTGATTATTATTTAATTGGGTACCAATAAAATTCTGAATCCGCAGATCAGGTGAAAATTTTATCATCAGGTTGCGTATGGAAACTTCCTGATCTGCAGCAAGTTCAGTATCATTCAGATTATTTTTAAGATAATCAAGAACAATACCTGACCAGTCCGGGTGATGCATTGCAACCCATATACCTGTTTGCTGTAATTGTTTATCCTTATTATTTAGAAATGAAGCTAAATGATTTTCCTTTAATGGCGAATCTTCCATCTGATCAAGTGCTATTAAAGCAGATTTCCTGGTATTGACAGAACTATCATTTAAAGCACGTATCAGGGCCCCCGGTGTTTTTAGTGTAATCAATGCGTATATGATGGCATGTTCTATAAACCGATCGCTTACTTTAGAAGATGCTTTTATCAGCGCCCCGACTGCTGCGCTGTCACCAATCTGTCCTAATGCAGTTGCAGCCTGTCGCCTCACTGCAGCATCTCCTGCCTGCACAAGTTCCATTAATTTAGATACAGACTGTTTATCTTTTGACAACCCCAATACCCTGGCAGCTGCTGTACTTACAATAACACTTTTATCATTCAGGCCTTCCCGTATTATATTTATTGCTTCAGGATCATTGATCCGATTCAATATAAAAATGGCAGCAGTACGAATTTCCTCATCCTTTGATGTGAGTAAAGCTTTTTTGATTTCCGGTATGGCTGATTGGGCTTTAATCACCAATTGTTCAACCGCCTGCTTTTTAACTGCAATGCGCGGATCCATCACATATTGAACCAACTCCCCGGGTTTCATTGCAGCGATATTTAATTTTTTTCCCCAGGGATCATCAACAGGTGCTGCACCCGTTTTTCGGATACGATAAATTCCTGCTTTCACTTCTTTTTTCGCCACCACAGAAAGCGGGCAACCGGCAATAAACCAGCCGCCTGTATTAACCACCAGCATGCTGCCATCAGCATCTTCCAGCACATCGGTGGGATGTATATCCGGATTGGAAGATGTCATAAAAGGTTCGTCTTTGGTTTGATAGGTTGCCCCATCCGGCGTGATGATATGCCGCATAATGCGACCGGTATTGAATTGAGCGCTAAAAAGATTTCCCCTGAAGGAGTCACCCCAGGCAGATCCTTCATATCGCATCAAACCCGAATGAGCAATCCGTGGCAACTTTGTCATCACCGGCATCAGGTCGCCGGTTAATTTTAATTTATCATCTTCTATAACCTGTTCCGGTTTGGGATATACACCACCATAAACCCAATGCATCAGCGCATCGCGAAAGCCATTCATAGGATCGGTAAAATAAGTCATTGTACCAATCGTTTCCCCACCGGGCATAAAAACCAGTTCCACTGCATTATCAAATCCACCACCGCTTACCGATTCAAGTCCGCTCCCATCAGGTCTGCAGCGCCATATCCTGGCGCCACCGCCCTTAAGTTCCTTTCCCTCTTTAGTTGTAATATCAAATCCGCGACGTGCATCGGTGAGATATAGCCATCCATCGGGGCCCATAAATGGGCCGCCAAATGCAGCAGCATTATGATTGAGCACCCATCCCGTGAGCAGTACCTCTCTTTTATCAGCCACACCATCTCCATTCGTATCAGTAAGCTTTAATAAATCGGGGGCTGAAGCAACATACAGGCTGCCCTGAAAAAAGACTGCCCCTTTAGGATAGGTAAGTGAATCTGCAAAAATGATACTCTTCTCATATATACCATCTCCATTCACATCTTCCAAAAGCCGGATATGATAAGGTGGTTTTTGAAGATGATTCTCAGTAGAAAAAGTTTCACCGGTAGATTCACATAAAAATAATCTGCCGGTATTATCAAGAGATGCAAACATAGGGAAGGAGATCAAATTTGAATCCACCACCTGTTCTATAGTGAAACCTTCCGGAACATGGATATTATGCAATGACGTAACCGGACTATTGCTTTTGCATCCTGTTATTAAAAGCAAAGATACAACCAGGTTCAAAAAAGATTTAAGGCAATGAATACTTGCAATTATTTCTTGTAACATGCGCATAAAATATTTTCCAGAAATTATTTTTCAATTTAATACTTTCTTAATGGCATTCATCAATACCTCTTCCACCTCAGGCGATACAAATGATTGAGTAATTTCATAACCACCCTGAGTATATGCTATCTTAGTACCGATATACCGCGGTCCATACTCTTCATAAGCGGCTGTACAAATATGATCATTGGGACGAAGTGCACCTGCAGCCAGTTGATATTCTATAAATGTTTCTCCCGGCAAATTCAAAAGCCATATTTTACCTATTCGCAATACCGATACATCTACTTTTTTCCCCGCTTTGCTTCTCTCCATCCATGCAAGCCGTATTGCTGCATCATATTTTTCATTAGGAGTTAAATATTTGTTTTCAAGGGTTGCTATTAACGAATCGACAATCAGATTCTGCGCAATGGGGAGCGCCACCGGTGTAGTTCTCCAAACAATGTCTTTTTCGGAAACCGGTATTTTCTTAGTTGCGGCCCATGCTTTTTTCATTGCAGCTTGTATTCTTGCTGCCAATACCGGTCGCATTTTATGGGAACCATTATTATACTTACCTGCTGCAATATTACCACCTGCGCCGTTAAAATGAATCGTTGGGATACCAATGTTTTTCTCAAATGCATTACGTCCGATGCCTACAAAATCGCAACTTACATCGCCGGTACCATAGTAACTCTGCGGATGTGTAGCATAATAAGTAAGTGTAGCAACAGGTTTTTCATTATTCCAGAAACTCACACACTTAAGCCAGGGGTCAATCAGACCTTCTGGAGCCGCAATAGCAGCAGCATCAGTTGAACTACTGTACCGGACAATGACAACCTTTCCATCCTTCCCCAATATACGGCGGTTTGAAGCCACTTTTTCTACTTTAGCCTGTCCAAATCCTATATGAGTAATATACCGGGCATTCAATACTGCTTTTCTAACAGCAAGGGCTACCTGCTCTATAACCCTGAGATAAAATGAATTATCAAATCGGGTACCACCCAAACCATATTTTTCTAAAATTCGTTCAACGGTAAAATCACATCTTGGTGCATCATGTTGGTGCAATGCATGAATTGAAACCCGATCAGCAGTAGTGCCTGCCGCTTTTGCCAATTGTTCTTTCCACACATCCAATCCTTCATTTGCTATACCTATCCAGTCAACAGCACATAACACAACCGGACTTTGTCCGGAAAGGATTACTACCCCCTTTGCACTTAAAGAATCTGTAACCGAGCGGGTATTTGCATAGGCTACCGGAGATCCGATTGGAGGCGAAGCATCAACAGTAAAGGCTCCTATTTTAATAGATTGTGCATTGCAGTAAATACAAAAAAAGACGAATCCATTTATAAATAAAAAAAGACGAAATACAATTCCAATATTTATGTGTAAACTAAGCAGCAACCTGTTCATTATAATTTGTAGTTCTAATTTAATCCATTCTTTTCCTTGCGGGAATTATTGAAATTATAAATTTAATCATTGCAATTTGATTACGGTAAAATCTTATCCTGTATCACATCATACTTTAAATCACATTAAAATCCCATTTTATCCACATTACAAAAAATTCGGAAACCAGGGAGTGGAAATAAACTTTTATAATTCTATATTCATGGTATGATTGAAATGTCATCTGAAACCCTGGAATCGAGAATACAGGCTGTAGAAGCCTCTTATGAAAGGCAATTAAACCTTTTGGGTAAATCAGGTTACGATCACAATCTTACTCTTGCACTTAAGAATGACCTTGACTGGTTATATCGTCAAAGAGTTAAGTTCCCTGATAACAAAACTTATGCTGAAAGCTGATTGCTGATAGCTGATACCTGAAAGCTGATACCTGAAAGCTCATGGCCCCCCAACTCATCACTTCCTGATCCTAATTTCATCCTTTCCAGGAAAATCAGCAGGGAGTTTTTGAGTAACTTTACCAGTGGCGGCCCATTCAACTCCTCTTTGCAAAAAAGTAATAAATCCAGTACACTGTTGCGACTCATTTGCATGACCTAAGGTAGTATGAAATATTCTTCCCTTATCATAACTTATGACCATCATAATAGGTTCATCTCTTCCTGTTCCCCTTTCTTCTTTAGCACTATATGCGCTTGCTAAAATGGTCATGTGTTCCGCAGGTCCTCTGAGACGGTCATACAACTCATCTTTATTATGCATCCAGCTATCAGGCACCCCACGGGTAATAGGGTGATTTTTATCGCGCATATCAATCCTGAAAGCATGAAAAGTTCCATGGCTGCCACCTACACCAGGGCTATTGTCCCGTACCAGTTTACCGGTACTGTCATAATATACATAAGGTCCATCTTTCTCATTCCGGTTTCCCCATCCGCCCAGTCCGATCATCTTATTATATTCAGTCCATTTCGGAAAGGCATTGTCTGCCGCATGAACACTTACCATGCCCCCACCCGAACGCATGTATTTTTCAAAAGCCTGCTGTGTGGACTGCGACCAGTCATCACCATTATAATTCATCACTACAGCTTTATATTTTTCAAAATCCGGATTGAAACTTTCCATAGAGGTACCATGTGGCGGTGTAGTAGCTATATCAACAGCAAATAGTCCTGTTTCCTCCAGGTATGCTTTCATCATCTTTGTAGTCTGCGGCCAATTGCTATGATTATTCTGCCCATCTATAATAAGTACTTTTATCTTATGACCTTTCTGTGCAAATACGGGTACTGATAATATCCCTAAAACTGTAATGGCCATTAATAAATTACTGAATATCCTGTACATGGGAAAATGATTAATTTGTTAGTGAATTACTTTCGTGGTTCAATCTAATGCTATCAAACTTAATAAAATGTTAGCATACAATATAAGTAGAAATACATTAAAATAAGTTCACTCATGCGCCGAATGTTCCATAATCTTAAACAAATGCAGGATATATGGGAATAATGCATCCATACTTTCACTGGCTCCCCGTGTAGAGCCTGGTAAAGCAAGGATGAGTGTATTCCCTCTCAAACCGGCTATACTTCTCGACAGCATAGAAAATGGGGTTTGTTCCTGTCCGTAATTCCTGGCGGCTTCAGCAATGCCTGGAATTTCACGGTCTAGTAATGGACGAATAGCTTCAGGTGTTACATCTCTTGCAGACAATCCAGTACCCCCTGTAAGAATTATCATATCATATTTTTGATTGTATAAGGTTTGTACTTTCTCCTGAATCACTTTTACTTCGTCAGGTATTATGCTGTAATCTTTTATTTCAATGCTGAATTTTTCCAGCTTAGCCATGATAGCTTTCCCCGCTGAATCCTGTTTTTTCCCCGCAGAAATACTATCAGAACAAACAATTACTGCAGCCGAAAGACTCCTGGACAACTGATCATTAAACTGCGATTTACCGCCTTTTTTCTTAACCAGTTTAATATTTTTAATTTCAATTTCCTTATCAATAGGTTTCAGCATATCGTATATGGTAAGCGCTGCCACTGAAGCTCCGTGCATTGCTTCTACCTCAACTCCGGTACGATAAATAGTATGCACTTCAGTTTCAATTATTATATCCAAACCTTCAATAGTGTGTTTAATGGATGCAAACTCCACAGGCAGGGGATGGCAATCCGGAATTATATCACTCGTACGTTTAATACCAAACAAACCAGCTATCCGGCTTGCTTCCAGTACATCACCTTTAGGAACAGTTTTATTTTTAACAGCTTCTATGGTTTTTCCCATGCTCACATGCACAATAGCATGGGCAATGGCGGAACGATGAGTCTTAATTTTACTTGTTATGTCAATCATTGAAGGATATTTTGGGATTTTTTAATTATTGGTTTAGCAGTTCATACGCTTTCAAAGATAGGTCAGGTATTTAACTTCCATTGTGAAGTTTCATTGCTTAAAATTTCTTTTCCCCAAACAGGCACTTCATTTTTAATTCTTTCTACAATCCATTCACAGGCAGCAATTGCTTCCTTTCGATGGACAGATGAGGTAAAAACAAATAAACTGATCTCACCGGACTTTACCAGTCCCAGGCTGTGATAAATATGCATGCAGATCAATGGAAATTTTTTGAAAGCATCTTCCCTGATTTCATAAAATTTGTCATCAGCCATTTCCTGATATGATGTATATTCTATAGCAACCACTTCCTGTTCGCCCACCCTGTCGTTTCGAACCTGACCAAGAAACAGGCTATGTGCACCAATATTTGTTTTACTGTTATGTTTTGCAATAGCATCTGCTATAAATGGGGGACTGATAGGACCTTCAACAAATACTTTATGCTTTTTTTTGCTTTCCATTTTTTTGTATTAAAATAACTCAGTCTATTTTTTTAAATGTATTTTCAGCTTCCACTCATCTAATCCACCTTTTAAACTATAAGCCCTGCAATCAGGATATTTTTCATTAAGCAATTTCAGGGCAGACAAACTTCGTTTTCCTGATTTGCAGATAAACACTATTTTTTCTTTCGAACCAATTGCCGAAATACTTTCATCAAATCTGCTTAAAGGGATCCGTGAACATGGAAATTCATGAATTACAGGCAATTCATCTGTTTCCCGCACATCAATGATATTTAATTTTTCTTTTTTAAGGAGCTCATCAAATTCCTCCGTTGAAATTTCATTTGGAAGTTGGGTAATGCCACAAAACCATTCGTAATTAAAGCTTTCAAATGCTTCTTTGGATTTCGGAAAATTTATATCATTATTATCAGCAGGAGAAACCATACACTCATAATAAATGTTATCGAGCATATTATACGAAACAATGGTATTACATAATGGTCTGCCAATTCCTGTAATTATTTTTATAGCTTCTGCAGCCTGCATGGTACCAATAATGCCCGGCAATATACCGAGCACACCCGCTTCATTACAGGATGGCACAGTAGCCGGATCAGGTGGCTGAGGAAAAAGATCACGATAATTAGTACCCGGTGTCCCATCTCTTTCAGGAAAATTAAAAACACCCACCTGTCCTTCAAAACGAAGCACGGCTCCATAAATCAGAGGTTTACCCAGCAACACACAGGCATCATTCATCAAATAACGGGTAGCAAAATTATCAGTGCCATCTATCACTACATCAAATCCCACTATTATATCAAGTGCATTAGCAGTTCCCAGTTTTTTTTCAAATACCGAGAACTGAATTTCAGGATTAAATAATTTTAATTTTTCGGCTGCAACTATGGCTTTGGGCTTACCTATATCATCAACTGCAAACAACACCTGCCTTTGCAGGTTGGATAATTCTACTTTATCAAAATCCACAATGCCAATATAACCAATGCCTGCCGCTGTTAAATATTGAAGAGCAGGACAACCCAATCCCCCGGCACCAACGACGAGAACTTTTGCGTGGAATAATTTTTCCTGAGCAGCAGTGCCAAATTCTTTTAGCACTATCTGTCTTTCGTATCTTCTATATGTATTTGATTGCCCCATTGATTGTACTTTATCCACCGGAAAATGGCGGTAGTAAGGCAATAGTATCTTCATCCATAAGCATTGTATTCTCATGAATGATTTTTTTATTAACTGCCATAAGATACTTAATAGATTCCAATTGAGGATATGTTTTCAAAAGCAGTTGATATAACTCACCGGTACTTTTAATATCTGTGAATTTCAAACTTCCTTTACCGGTGATATCGGTAATTTGCCCAAAAACAAGAACACTAATTTCCATATTGCTATTTTTGAATTCAGTCAGATAATTTGCTAAAATATGCATTATTCAACCCTGTTAACCTCTATACTTTTAAGCCAAATTACATGACGGATACCGGTCTTAATATCATTGTTGGTATTAAGTATCATTGCCCCCCGGTTTACAATAGACAGTCCATTTTCTTCAAAAATCACATAAGTGTTGTCCCCGGTAGGGTTGTTAAAAATCTCTGACCAGGAAAACGTGGCTTTATATCCATCCGACGCTCTTGCAACTATATAAAAATTCCTGTCTTTATGATTGCGTTGCTTTACCTGTGCCTTCTTTAAAATATCCTTCAATAGCACCCCTCTGCTACTGATAGTAGAACTGGTAACCGCACCGGACTGACAAACAATATTAGCGCTGTCAAAACCAACAACATTCATCTGCTTTAAAGAGTCAACAGTGAGTGTAAGGGGAAAATTCACTTCACCTGCTATTGTCAGCGTACGGCTTCTATACTTAACACTATCTTCATCCGTAGCAGGATGATCATGTGCTGCTTCTGCCGCAACAGGATCCTTATGATCTGCATGATTGTTAATTGTTTTATCACTATTGCCGCAACTTACAATTGACATGGCAAGAAATAAGATACCTGTTGTGATATATGCTTTCTTCATGTGATATAGTTTTGAAATTATCCTTATACAAATAATAATTTTATTGATGCTACTAATAAAACAAATGCCAGTACTTTTCGTAGAAATTCTCCTTTAAATTTCATTGCACCAATATAAGAACCTGTTAGTCCTCCGGCAAATGCAACCACAATCATCCAGGCCATATCCGGGCTGAAATGAAAACTACGGGTAAAAAGTCCGGCAAGCCCTGCAATTGAATTAACAAAAATGAATATTGCAGAAACCGCTGCGGTTTGTTTCATATTTGCCCAATGCAATAATAAAATAACAGGGCTCAATATAATTCCACCACCAATCCCAATCATGCCGGAAAGTATACCAATAATACCACCAATAATCAATGAAAGTACAAGGCTTTGCTGATTCTCATTTTTACTTTCATTAAATTTCATTCCTCCAAGCCGTACCACAGAAAACAACAATAAAATACCTAATATTATCTTATACAATTTTGCATCCATCACTATCATGCCACCGATAAATGCCGCAGGAATAGAAGAAATTGCAAATGGCCAAAATAAATTCCATCGAAAATGACCGCCCCGATAATACTGAATGAAGGCAGTGAAAGAAACAAAGAGATTTAAAATCAGTGCAGTCGGGCGCATGGTATCCGGGCTAATTGAAAACAATGCCATCAATGCCAGGTAACCACTTGCTCCGCCGTGTCCTACTGAGGCATACAACATAGCAACGAGGAACAATAAAACGTAAAAAATGATTTCAGAATGCGGTAGCGTTTGAAATAAATCCATCTATATATTATCAGTTTAAATGAGAAATTTTGTATTTATATAAATTTTAATACCGGTACTATTTCACCCTGACTGAAATTTTCTTCTCCTTCTTCAAGTTCAATCAGGCAATTGGCTTGTGCATAAGAATCCATCATATAACTTTCCTGGTGTGGCAGGATGGATACATTTTCTGAATTTGAAATCCCTTTCAGAAAATATGTTAATCCTGGTTTCTTTGTGTAACTATTTGCCAAAGGCATCATTAATTTTTCATAATATTTTTTTAGGGTAAAAGATGAGACAGCGTTTACCACATATTCATAAAAGCAGGTCAGCACCGATGCCGGGTTGCCCGGCAAACCGAACACAAGGGTGTCCTTAAATTTTCCAAAATAAAATGGTTTACCCGGTTTCTGTTTTACTTTGTGAAATATTTTTTTCACACCACATTTTTCAAGTGCTGAAGAAACAAAATCGTAATCGCCTACAGAAACTCCACCGGTTAAAATCAGAATATCGGATTGCAACCAGTTGCTGATAATTTTTCTTATCTGTTCTTCATCATCATCCACCCAATCAACTGAAACCGGTGTTATGTTCAATTGTTCCAATGCTGCAATCAACCCAAATGAATTGGACTCATAAATTTTCCCATCTTCAATTGCCTGCCCGGGTTTTATCAACTCTTTTCCGGTTACAATAATGCTGATAGTTGGCGGAGAAAATATTTTCACTTTTTCAATTCCTATTCCTGCAAGAAAAGAAATTGAAGCAGGCGTAAGCAAATGGTTTTTATTTAATACAACAGTATCTTTTTTTGTTTGCGAAGCTCTTAACCGTACATTGCTTCCTTTTATTATTTTATCATCTTCAACACGGATATAACTATCATTTAAAACAACCTTTTCCTGCATCACCACAGTATCAGTCCCCATCGGCAATGCCGCGCCGGTAAAAATTCGAACAGCCTGGTTTGGTATTAACTCCTGCGACAAGTAATTACCTGCCTGAACTTCACCAGTTACCTTAAAATCAGCATGTTTATCCCAGTCATCAAAAGAAAATGCATAACCATCCATTGCAGACTGGTCAAAAGGTGGTGTATCAATGGGTGCATACACTTCTTCTGCCAATACTAACCCGCATGATTTTATTAAAGGGATTTCTTCAATTTTACTACTACCACAATTTTCATGAATTAATTTTCTCGCTTCCTGTACTGTTACCATCCCTTCGGTTATTTAGTTTTAATATTATTTTTTCCCTGCAATCCGTTTCAGCATATTTCTGAAAATAAAATAATGAAAAGGCAACATTGAATACCAGTAATTACGTCCCATAATACCCCTGGGGCGGAAAGTAGCTGTCTGTTTTAAAATACAACGGTTTTCATTCTGCACAATTGCAAACTCAAGCCATGCTTCACCGGGCAATTTCATTTCGGCAAAGAGAAGTAAACGGTAATTTTTATGATCAGCTAATATCACCCGCCAGAAATCAATGGTATCTCCGGGTTGTATATCCACTTTACTCCTTCTGCCACGGCTCAACCCCACACCACCCAATAATTTATCGAGCATACCGCGTATCCGCCACAACATATCAGCATAGTACCACCCATGTTCACCACCGATTCCAAAAAAACGATTGGCAACTTCCTCTACTTTCCCCTTATCTATCTCGATCCACTTTTTGTCTTTAAAACATCCGTTTACCGGTACTTCAATATGTTGATTTACATCGAGGTGTTGCAGGCTGCTTGATGCAGAATCTGTCCAACTTGAAACAACCATGTTTTGCTCAATTCTCTCAAAGGCCAATTTTATGGCACCTTTATATGAAATTAAATCCTGCGGGATAATATCGTGAATAGACGACTCCTTGCAAATAACATCATTCTTCATGCTTTGCACTAATTGCTTCGCAATAACAAAACTTGCCGATGTAGAAAGATAAATCCAGTGTGCTGATAACCCCGGAAACAAAACCGGCAGGGTAATAATATACCTTTTATAACCTCTTACCTCTGCAAAATCCAGCAACATTTGCTTATAAGTCAGCACATCAGGGCCTCCAATTTCAAATGTCCTGAAAAAAGTTTGTTCATTCAGAAGGCATAGATGCAAATAGTTGATCACATTGCGGATGGCTATAGGCTGACATTGGGAATTTAACCAGCGGGGAACAATCATAACGGGTATTTTCTCCGTAAGGTCGCGGATAATTTCAAATGAAATACTTCCTGAGCCTACAATAATACCTGCTTCTAAAATCGTATATGGTATTTCCGACCGCACGAATACATCCTTCACTACTTTGCGTGCCGACAAATGTTTTGAAAGTTTTTTTTCGTTGCTGATACCGCTCAGGTATATAATCTGCTTTACCTGGGTAAGGGTAGCCACCAGCACAAAACAACCGGCAGATCTTAATTCATACTCCTTCAAGGTAGTAGAAGTATCCCCCAGTGAATGTATGAGGTAATAGGCTGCATCAAACTGTTTCTTATTAAAATGCTGCACTGCATTTTCGGGATGCAGAAAATCAAACTCAATAATATTTACTTTGTTTAATAAGTCGGGAGAAGGTTTGAAACGGTTTTTGTCCCTGACTACACAGGTTACTTCATGCCCTGCTTCTACAAGCACAGGCAGGAGTCTCATACCAATATATCCATTGGCGCCGGTGAGTAATATGCGCATAGTAATTCATTTTATCAGCCACCAATATTTATCATACTCCTGTTATTTATTTTTGAAGAGTCAATGTTTTTATACGCTGATGTAAACTGGCCACCCAATGCTTCTTTTTTATCCCACACACATTGTTTAATTAAAGGAACTATATCCTGCCCGCTACGTAGTGCACGCAGAATGTCTACTTCATTATTTGAAAAAAGACAGTTTTTCATTTTGCCATCAGTCGTCAATCGCATACGGTTGCAGCCAGTGCAAAAAGGCTGACTCATTGTACTAATGATAGCAAAACTTCCCTGGTGACCAGGTACAAAATATTTTTTTGCCGTATCGTGTTTTTCATTCTGCAGTGAGATATATTCATATTTGGCGGCAATTAATTTCAGCATCTCACTATGGGAAAACACTTTTTCATTGCTCCACCTGTTTCCGTCGAAGGGCATAAACTCAATAAACCGCACATCAACAGGTTGCTGCTTTGTCCATTCAATAAAATCCGGAATTTCATCCTCATTCGTACCCTTAATTACAACGGTATTGATTTTTACATGAAAGTTATGTTTGAGTAACAGTTGAATATTCTCATATACCCTTTCAAACTCACTCCTTCCTGTAATGATCAGATTCTTTCTCATTTTAAGTGAATCAAGGCTCACATTTACTGATTGTATCCCTGCTTCCCGGAAACTGTCAATAAACTCATGCACAAAAACACCATTAGTGGTAATGACAAGTTCAACAGGATATTTGGAAAGACGACGGATAATTTCTTTAGCATCTTTCCTCACCAGCGGTTCTCCACCGGTAAGACGGATTTTTTTTACCCCTAATTGTACAAACACACCAGCGATAGTATCAATCTCATCAACTGACATTTTGTTGGAGTTAGCAAAATGCCCTTTGGGTAAATCAATAGGATTGCAATAACTGCAACGCAGATTGCATTTATCTGTTAAAGATATCCTCAGATAATCGTGCACCCTGTTAAACTGATCATTCAGCATGTTGCTAAATTTTATCCATTACCTGTTTTTCGGGTAATTGAACCGAAAAATATTTCTTCATTTTACCGGTTATGATAGTAAAGTCTGCCGAAGTTAAGTACTTATGTGCAAGGGGAAAAACAACATTATCTTCCCTGAAAATGTGCAGGCGCAACAACTCTACCAAAGCCAACCCCTGCTCAATAGCAGTATCTATCAAAACAGCATTTGATACAGGATCAGTTAGGCGAGAAGCTATACCCATCAAACTAAAAGTAAGCGTAGCCAGCTCCATCATTTTTATATGATCATTTTCCAGAATATCTACTGCTGTATCAGGAACAGGTCCTATACCATGTTCGCCATTGTCAATCATCCTGTCATGTATAATCGGAAATAAAACCCGCTCTTCTTTCAGATTGTGCAGCACAATTTTATCATCGAGAAATGTAAAAAAATTGCCAAGCCTTTTATTCCTTTCTTTATTGATGCCTTCTTTTTTTATCTGGATGAGTGTTGCTTCAAGGTCATCAATTTTTTTCAACGTAGTTTTATGTTCTTCCATAAAATACTGCAAAGCCGGATGGAGTTCATCATAAGGAACCGTGTCCATAGCCGGTGGTTTATATGCATCTGGCGGATCCATAGGTGAATATACAGGATCTGGAGATGTATCTTTTTCTACAAATCTTTTTATATAATCTGTTTTCTGATATCCGTTATTTTCAAATATGTTATTCATGATTGTATTTAGTTCCTTTTATTGTTATTAGTAATAAAATTTTACAAATTGGTTATTGCATTTTGTTTTACCGGTTTTTGAAAATCCATCCTGCCTTCACCTGGAAATTTTACAGAATACCGCACCCAATATTTTCCCCCCGGCACTTTGATACTATCTTTTGAAATAGGATGAAACGTATTACAACCTCTGAATTTCTTACCACTAATCTCATATTCAAATTCGACACCCTGTCCCTCGCCAAATGCACTGCAGTAACCCATGGTAGTACCCGGAATGTAAAGATGTGTTTTAAGTAAAGCTGCCTCAATACGGTATTGCATATATACAAACCAAACAACAGTGAATAAAAAAATAAGTATTACTATGCTGATAAACTTACCTCTTCCTGATTCTGTACGTACAAACCTGAATATATTGTAAATGATGCCAATTCCTAAAATCACCAGCAAAATAGTTTTTACAATCTGGCTGGTAAGCAATTCATCATCTGTTACAATATTCAGTAACATAACTAAGTATTTTTAGGCCGCTGCAAAGACCATGGGGTATCTTTACTGCGTACTTTCTTTTTATTCCAGTACCACATCACTTGCTGATAGGGACGCCATAAATAATTCAGCGGAAGTACCAACAGGTGCACAAGCCTGGAAAAAGGAATTATACCAATAATGATATAAGCTCCGGCTATATGCAGTTTCACTGTCCAGGGCAACAGGGATACGGCAGTTATATCCGGATCAAGCCTGAACACTGAATATAAATACGGAGTAAGCAATGTAGAGAACCAGGATGAACCCCATCTGAAATTATAAGCGATCCATAGCCCGGCAAATGTTTGCAGAATTAGTAAAGTATAAATCACATAATCCATTATGTTGGTAACCGGCTTTAACCGAGAAGTAGTAAGCCTTCTGATAAAGAGGTTGATAAGACCGACAAGCATGCTGATTCCAAATATGAATGCGGTGATCTCCAAAATCATTAGGCGCAAGGGTTGGCTGTTCCATGCTAAAACGGACCTGGGAATGGAAAAAGCAATGAGGTGTCCTAAAAAAATAAACAGGACACCCCAATGAAACGGTATTGATCCATAAAATAATTTTCGCCCCTCCAGAAATTGTGACGACAAAGAGGAAAATTGAAATTTCCTGTTGGTATAGCGATAGATGGTACCAATCAGAAATACAGCCAGAGCTATGTATGGCAACGCAATCAGGAGAAAATTATCTAAGTAGGTCATGGTAATTTAATTTTTAGAATTAGATATTCTATTTTCCTCAACCTTTTTCGTGTTGAATTTACCCTCTCCAATTCATAGTTTTTGCCTCTAAGCCGGCAGGCTTCGTAACCGCAACGCCGCTGCTTTTTGTCCTTTGAAAAAATTTGTTTTGCATTTTTTCAATTCCGCCTACGGCGGAACCGAACAAAAAGAGGCGGCTTATCCGGTTACTGGTATAATTATCTCAGGTATACAATCATCATAACCTTTATAGTTCTGCTTTGGAGGTCAAAATGTCTATTCCTGTTTATCTTGCTACTCCATACACTATATATCTGCTTTATTTTTCGGTAAGCATTTCCGTTTCTATATTCAGGCTAAAATCTTTAATAACAGTTTCTTCTTTACTACTTGCCGGATTATTAGGGTCTGACAAACCGGTTGCAGCACCTGCTTCCGTTTTATCAGATTCGGATTCAAATCCAAAATCTTTTTTCAAAGCCAGGAACAAAGCCTGGAGACAGCTTTGGTAAATGGTCCTGTAATTTTGAGAATACTCCAATATTACCTTCTGATGTTTTTTATAAACAACATCCTTCTTTTCAATTTTTTCAATAGTAAACTCACTGATCATTTTTTCAACAGCAGGTAATAATAGCAACGTAGCAATCTCATTCTGCAGTTCTTCGTCTTCCATTTTGGGGAGCAGTCGCAGCAGGTTAGGCAGGTGGTCTGCCAGTTCTGTGTGACAGGAGTTGCCAGCTTTTTTGTGTTCTTCGTTGAGGTGAGCCAGCAATTTTCCACGTTTATAATCTTCCCCAAATAAAACAAAACCTATATCCAGTGTGGTGATGGCCTGCACATCAAATGAGCGTAGGAATAATTCCTGTATTTCTGTAGTGGAAGCTGATGCTGTAAATGCTGCAAATCGTTGTAAGGCTATCGCCGATTCTGGGAATGATGCCTGCAAATAAGCGTAAATATCATGAACCTTTTGCTTATAGTGTTCATCCAAAGGATATAGAAAAAGTTCTGACAGCAAAGTATAATTCATCAATGACGGCGAAACCGGACTATCATTTATATCATTACAGTTTTTTATTGTTTTCATAATAATTTTTTTGGATGATTCGAAACAGGTTTTTTTCAAATTCCCCTTTTTACCTTCGACTTAATACCAAAACCTGTATCTCCTTTTGTATCTCCGGTGAAATCCATCATTTCAATAGCCTGCTCGCGGTGTGCAGCAGGGATTACAAACCGTTCTTCAAATTTGGGCAGAGAAGTGAGTGCATAAATAGCATCGGCTGTTGCTGCATCTATTCCGGCATCTCGTAATGTTACTTCAGCTTTCTCATTGCTCACATCACCTACCGTTACTCTTCTGCGATGAATACGCACTGCCATCAGTTTTCTCCATTTATCTTTTATCATTTCTTCATCCCCGGCTGAAAACAAACTGGCGATATATTTTAATGGAAAACGTATTTGATCCAATGTACCCCACAACTCTTTTGTGCTGGTATCATATAACCATTCATCATTCCATTTTTTTGCAGCGGGGTTTATCTTTTCCAACTGTTCCGTATTGTCCACTTTTTTCACTGTGGCCATCACTGGAAGCAACGGCGGTACATAAAACAACATAGGAAGGGTACGGAACTCGGGATGTAATGGCAATGCTAATCCCCATTGTTTTACAAACTTATAAACGGGAGAAAATTGGGCAGCATGAAGAGTGGAATCCGCAATTCCATTCTTCTTTGCTGCCGCAATCACTGTTTCATCAAATGGGTCTAGGATTATATCAAGCTGGCTGGCAACGAGGTCTTTTTCATCGGCGCTGGCTGCCTGCTCTATTCTGTCTGCATCATACAGAAGGACACCGAGGTACCGTATCCTTCCCACACAGGAATGCATACAGGCAGGTGCAAGTCCCGCTTCAATACGGGGATAGCATAAAATACATTTTTCAGATTTTCCGGTATGCCAGTTGAAATATGATTTTTTATATGGACAAGCTGTTACACACATCCTCCAGGCACGGCAAACTTCCTGGTTGATGAGTACTATACCATCTTCGCCACGTTTGTAAATTGCTCCTGAAGGACATGATGCAACACAAGCGGGGTTTAAACAATGATTACATATCCTTGGCAGGTAAAAAAATGCCATTTTCTCTAATTGAAACATCACTTCCTGTTCTTCGGGCGAAATGTTTTTCATATTCGGATCATTGCGGGCATAATCAGGAGTCCCACTGAGATCATCATCCCAGTTGGGACCCATTTTTATATCTATTGGTTTTCCAGTGACTAAGGAAACAGGGCGGGCCGTAGGTTGATCATCGCCTTCGGGTGATTCTATTAAATCTAAATATTTGTAGGTAAACGGTTCGTAGTAATCATCAATTACCGGCAGATTAGGATTATAGAATATATTGGTCAATCCGCGTCTTTTACCCGTTCCTTTGAGATGAATTTTTCCATTACGTTTTTCCCATCCACCTTTATATATCTCCTGGTCATCCCATTTAGTAGGATATCCTGTTCCTGGTTTTGTTTCCACGTTATTCCACCACATATACTCCGCACCTTTGCGGTCGGTCCAGATATTCTTACAAGCTATAGAACAGGTATGGCAGCCAATACATTTATCTAAGTGAAAGACCATTGCTATTTGTGAACGAACATCCATGGTTTTTATATTTAAATGCGTAATTATGGTTTCAAGTCTCTGGTTTCAAGTCTCTCTTATCTCTTATCACTTTACCTTTTCACTTACTCACCATTCTCCCTCACCACACTAATTTTTCCATCTTCTTCACAATAACATGTGTATCTCTTTGTGGTGCTACCGGTCCCCAGTAATTAAAATGATAAGAGAACTGTCCATAACCACCATTGAGATAATTTGGTTTAAGGTGTATGCGTGTCACACTATTGTGGCCGCCCCCCCTGCGATTACCTCTCAGTTGTGATTTTGGTATCCCCACCGTTCTTTCAGGTACGTGATACACTATACAAATACCAGGCGGAATCCTTGAACTAACCACAGCACGGGTTACATACACCCCATGGTCATTGTGCACTTCTACCCAGTCATTATCTTTTATACCCAACTCTTCAGCATCCACTTCACTCAGCCAGCAAGGCTCAATACCACGGGAAAGTGTTAGCATCCTCAGATTTTCCATATAGGTGGAGTGGATATGCCATTTGCCGTGAGGGGTGAGATAATTAAGTGCTTTTGCTTTTCCCTGTTTCCAGGTTTCCCGCAGGTCGCCATATACTTCTGGGTTAGGGGCAGGTTTAAAAGTGGGGAGGTGTTCTCCATAAGCAATATATAATTCCTGATCAAGATAAAAATGTTGCCTGCCGGTAAGCGTTCTCCAGGGAACTAATCTTTCTACATTGTAAGTATAGGCTGAGTAAGCCCTTCCGTTATTCATCAATCCCGACCAAACCGGTGAGGTGTTATACCGGTGTGGTTTTGCCAGCAGATCTGCATACCGGATTTTTACATCTTTGCTACCTTCAGAAAGATCAGATAGTACAAGCCCTGTTTTCTGCTCCATGTACCTATATGCTTTGGCAGTAAGCTTGCCATTGGTGAGCGTAGAGAGGTGCAGTACTGCATTGGCTGCCCATTCATCTTCCTGGATGGAAGGCAGTATTTTGCCCTGGTATTCGCGGTGATGAAAATGGTGGGAGCTACACATTTCATCATACTCTTCCTGGCACATATAATGATTACCATGCGCACCCAATCCTTTTTCGCGTATGGCTTCGCCGAGTGTGATGAACTTTTCATAAATCTGTGTATAGTCTCTCTCCACAACGGTAAGTTTATGCATTGACTTACCCGGTATAGCATCACATTCTCCCTTATACCAGTCTTTGATAACAGGCTGGGTAATTTCATCCGGTGAATCATGCGACAGCGGTGTGGCTACAATATCCTTCTGCAATTCAGAAAAATATTTTTTAGCTGTTTCGCTGGTGGCTTTTGCCAAATGTTTAAAAATATCCCAGTCGGTTTTTGATTCCCAAACCGGTGCAACGGCCTGTCCCAAAGGATGTATAAAGGAATGAAGATCGGTACTGTTCAAGTCTGCTTTTTCATACCAGGAAGCAGCAGGCAATACAATATCGGAATAGAGCGCTGATGAATCCATACGGAAATTCAGGTCCACTACCAGATCCATTTTCCCAACAGGCGCTATATCGTGCCATTTCACTTCTTCCGGCTTTTCATCCGAATCTGTTGCAATGAGGTTGTTATGTGTACCCAGGTAATGCTTCAGTGCATACTCATGCCCTTTCATACTTGCAAGCAATGCATTACCGCGCCAGATATACCAGACCCTGGGGTAATTTTCTTCTGCTTCAGGATCGCTTACGGAATATTTAAGCTCCTTGGATTTTAATTTTTCGAGTACAAATTTTTTGATATCATCATCTGTTTGCGCCCCGTTTGCAACAGCTTGTTTGGAAAGCTCTAATGTGTTTTCATTAAACTGCGGATAATAAGGCATCCAACCATTTCTTACAGCAGTATATATGGTATCAGCCACATGTTTGTCAGTCCATTTGTTGTCGGGAACAGTATTGTATGTTGAATACTTTCCATCATAACGATACTGGCAGGTATTAATATAATGCCAGAGCGGCGCCTGCTGTAAACGGGAAACCGGCACCCAGTCTTTTGCGAAAGCAACAGATGACCAGGAATCAACAGGTGCCAGCTTTTCCTGTCCCACATAGTGATTTAATCCACCACCATTTTTACCCACACAACCGCATACCATCAATGCCATAGCACCGGCACGGTAAGTAAGGTTCTGATGATACCAGTGATTGATCCCCGCTCCTACTAATATCATACATTTCCCTTCCGTGATATTGGCAGTATCTGCCCACTCACGGGCAAATTGTAATACTGTTTTTGAATCAATACCTGTGAAAATTTCCTGCCAGGCCGGTGTATATGCAGCATCAGTATCAGTATAGTCTGTTGGATACTGACCACTCAATCCTCTGTTCACTCCGTATTGCGCCATCATTAAATCATACACAGTAGTCACGGGTACTTTGCCATTCACCGTTTCCAGCCATTTCACCGGCACACCACGATGAGTTCTTCTGGCAAGTCCAAATTCAGTGAACTCTACCTGCAGCACTTCATCTTTTTTATTTAATAATGTTAACACCGGATCATACTTCAGTTCTGTTTCCCCACATTCGTATTTCATATTCCACTTGCCGTCACTCTTATCCCAACGGTAGCCCATACTGCCCTTGGGTACTACATATTCACCATTGATATCATCAATGGCTAAAAATTTCCAGTCGCCGTTTTCAATATCTTTCCATTTTGAAATTTCGTTGGCCCGAACCATTCTTCCTGCAGAATATATATCTCCGTTTTTATCAAGATGCACCAGCATCGGGCTATCGGTATACCTTTTTACATAATCAATAAAGTAAGGGGTTTTCGCTTCATGGTGATATTCTTTGAGAATGATATGGGTAACCGCCATCCAGAAAGCGCCATCGCTTCCGGCGTGAAGCGGTATCCATTGGTCGGCATATTTGCACAACTGGCTAAAGTCAGGAGAAAATACTACAGCTTTAGTTCCATTGTGTCTTGATTCTGCAAAGAAATGACAATCGGGTGTCCGGGTCATGTTCAGGTTGGTGCCCATATCCGCAATCATCTTGGCATTATACCAGTCTGCGCTTTCACATACATCCGTTTGTTCTCCCCACAGTTCCGGAAATGCAGGCGGCAGATCGCAATACCAGTCGTAAAAACTCAGGTTAACACCACCAAACAATTGAAGAAACCTGGCGCCGGATGCATAACTCAGCATTGACATGGCAGGTATAGGCGAGAAACCAATCACCCGGTCGGGTCCGTATTTTTTTGCAGTATAGATATTGGCTGCGGCCATTATTTCCAGTACTTCATCCCATGATGTGCGGCGGAAACCGCCTTTACCTCTTGAGTTTTGATAATGACTGCGTTTTACTTTATCCTTTTGAAGATTTTCCCATGCTTTAACTGAATTACCACCTGCTTTCTCTTTTTCCTCCCTGAAAGCTTCCAGCAGTGTGCCGCGAATAAGCGGATATTTGATACGAAGCGGACTGTAGAGGTACCACGAGTAGGAGATACCTCTTTGACAGCCGCGTGGTTCATAAGGGGGTATTTTGTCGTCAATCAGAGGATAATCCAATTGCTGGGTTTCAAACACAACTATCCCTTCTTTTACATGAATCTGCCAGGAGCAACCACCGGTACAGTTTACACCATGAGTACTTCTTACAATGCGGTCGTGCTGAAAACGGTTACGGTAAAACTCTTCCCACCTGCGTGTTTTAGGCGAAATAATATCTTTGATCCAACTCATGATTAAAGTATTATTAGTTAAACAAATTTTAGCTGTTTCAAATCCTGCCGGTTCATCTATTGTCTATGCTGATTTTATCTGCCTTTTGAAAACCGAAAAATTCACTGCCCTTTTTTTTCTTTTAATCCAGAAGAATGAATACAATAACAATAAAACAATGATACCACCTACACCACCGATTAGTAAATAATTCCCAACAGAGGCAGTAACCATAGCAGGTGCCTGTTTGTCAGCCGAAGTAAGAAAGGCCGTGAGGTCTGCAATTTCCTGAGGGGTTACGGGTTTTGAATTATATGTTTCCTTCATTTGAGGAAAGGGCAAACCTGAAATGATTGCTGCAACACCGGAAGCCGACAACCTTCCAACGGCATGAGTAAGGTCTTTACCTAAAGCGCCGCCACTGATAAATCCTTTCATATCTACATTATGACAGGAGTTGCAGGATGCCCCATCATTAGCAAAACGAATATTCCCCACAAAAAGTTCTCTTCCCCGTTCACTGTCGCCTGGAGGCAATGCTGCGCTGACTACAGGAGTTTCGGGTGCTGAACTTTTTTCCTGTATATAGGCAATGACTCCTTTTATCTGGTCATTAGTCAGATTAGGATGGTCTGGCATGGGAACCTGGTTAAATGCTTTAAATAATGAATCAGCATACTTATCGCCCGACTTAATAACGGTCTGTGATGATTTGATAAAGTTGATCAGCCATACTTCAGAATGCCGGTTTTGTATATTGGCAAGATCGGGACCTACCAATTTTCCCTGCCCGATAGTATGGCAGGC
>JAFDXG010000094.1 GCA_018268105.1 Bacteroidota bacterium
AAATCGGTCCTAAAACGAAATTGTCTTCCATCCGTACCGGAGCTGACTGGAAAGATCTCATTGAATTTCAGTCTGACAGTATTGTGCGGTTCTTAAAAGATTCGAATGCCATTCTGAAGAAAGCCAATCCACAGCTTTTGTTTTATATGAACAGCAGCACACTGGGGGCTACATGGCCTACGGGGAGGGAAAACCGAAAAATTATTAAAGAAAGCGATATACTGGGAGCAGAAGGTGGTTTTTTATACGGAGCTTTATCAGAGCCGGTGTATAAGCCTGGTGCTGTGGCCAGGTTGCTGGAAACCCAGGCAGGAGGAAAACCAACTGTAATATTTAATGCTGCAAAACAGGGCCCCTGGGCACGTTCAACACTGGCTCCCGGGGAAATCAGTATTTTATATAGTCAGACCATAACCCATCAGGCAAACGTGTGGCTCGCTGTTTGTGATGAACCTCGCTTGCACAAAGAAGAGATGGGAATAATAAGAAAGTATAACAGATTTATTAGTAAAAATCCTGATCCTTTTTTCCAAACTGCATCTGTGGCAAGGGTTGCCCTTCTCTGGCCGCAACGATCAAGTAATTTTTACAAAGGATCTTCTGTTCCTCTCACCGACTTCACAAAAGCAATGAGCGCTGAAAGAGGTGGCAACCTGTCTGAAGAGTTTTATGGATTTTACGACGGTCTTTCCAGGAATCATATTCCTTTTGACGTGATAGATGAAATCTCCCTGGAAAATGGACTGGATAAATATGACCTGATCATTTTTCCTAATGTTCCCTGTTTTACCAAAGAAGAAGCAGATATAGTGAGAGATTATGTAAATAAAGGCGGGAATATCATAGCTACATTTGAAACATCTCTATATGATGTATATGGTGAGAAGCTTAATAATTTCCAACTGAAAGATGTACTCGGTATAGCTAACACCGGGGATGTTTTCGGACCGCTCAGGTACGATTATATTTTCCTGAATGATGCAAAGCATTTTTCATTTGCATCAATTCATCAAAACTTTACTTATGCACCCACTTATGGTTTGAAATTGAAGACGCATGAAAAAGCTAAAACACCAGTCGTTTTCTGTAAGCCCCTGGAAGGGAGCTATGCAGGAAGACCGGAAGCCACCGATCTTCCATTTATCATTGAAAATAATTTCGGAAAAGGAAGATCAGTATATATGGCAGGCACGTTCGGTGGTTCTTTAGATAAATTTCATTTTCCCGAATATTATCAGTTGGTTTTAAATCTTGTTGCCGGTTTAAGCAGACCCGTAATAAAGATAGATAATGCACCTTCTTCGGTTGAGGTGAACATAAGAAGAAAAGGGAATACTGTATTTATATATCTGATCAATTTTACCTCAGCTATGGTGAGGCCTATTCAAAAAATTTTTCCCTGCACCAATATAAAAATTGAATTATTGATAGAGAGAAAAGTAAAAAACATAAAAGCCCTTTGGAGCGTGAAGGATTTAGATTTTGAACAGAAAGCAAGCTCTGCCTCCTTTACATTACCGGTCTTAGAAGAGTATGAAGTATTAGAAGTTAAAATTTGAATTTCCTATTGTATGCACAAAAACAATATTAACAAACGGAGATATATAAGTGCAATGTTAGTGAGCACATTTACTTTGTTACTGTTGTCTGCTTTTTCTTTTGGGAATTTAATACAGAAAAAGGATAGCATACCCGAAACAGTTTTACTTTCTTATATAGATAAAACCGGCAAAGTTAAACCTGTTTATACAGCGGAAGAATGGGAGATTCGGCGACTTCAGATACTGGATAGCATGCAGGCGGTGATGGGTAAGTTGCCTGATAGAAAAAAATTACCTCCCTTCAATTTGCAGATACTCGACAGCCTGATTACAAAAAATTATATCCGTTATAATATAAGGTTTACAGTAGCTGAGAATGAAAGTTTGTCTGCATATTTATATTTTCCCGTACAACAGGGCGGGAAGAAAAAACTTCCTGCTATGCTGGCGCTTCATCAAACAGAACTCATTGGTAAAAAAAGTGTTGATGGACAGGGACCATTTGTCAATCTGGCTTATGCGAAAGAACTGGCACAACGTGGATACATTGTCATAGCCCCGGACTACCCGGATTTCGGTGATCTGAAAGGTTATGATTTTAAAACAGATCGTTATGCATCAGGCACAATGAAAAGTATATTTGACAATATACGTTGTGTTGACCTGCTTATGTCAATGCCTGGTGTTGACACTGCCAGGATTGGAGTTATCGGTCATTCTCTGGGTGGACATAATGCAATATTCACTGCCGCTTTTGACAGGCGCCTCAAAGTAGTAGTGTCCAGTTGTGGTTGGACATTAATGCATGATTATTTCAGCGGTGATTTATTAACTGCACAAAAATTCGGAGGTAAATTATGGCCATGGGCACAGGAAAGATATATGCCTTTGATGCGTGAAAAGTATGCGCTTGACCCGGATAAGGTTCCATTTGATTTTGATGAAGTGATCGCAGCTATCGCTCCCCGTGCATTCTTTTCCAATTCACCTTTGTATGATGCTAATTTTAGTGTGGAAGGTGTGAAAAAAGGAGTTGCCCGGGTAGCAACTGTATATGATTTCCTGAATGTAATATCTAATCTGCGGGTATATTACCCCGATTGTAAACACGATTTTCCTGTTCAGGTAAGATGGCAGGCTTATCGTTTTATTGACAGTGTATTTGGCAGGTTGCAGGAAACTAAGGTGGGTTATTCTTTCTTAAACAATCCGCATTATTTCAAAAGGATGGAATTGTTTGCGTAGCAAAAAGAACAAAAAAATATTGTGATGCTTGGTAATTCACTGACTGAAAGGGGGCAATGGGATACTATATTAAAAAGAACAGATGTGGCCAACAGAGGTATTGGAAGTGATGTTACAGAAGGCTATATCAACAGGATTAATGATGTTTTTGATCTGAAACCAAAAATTTGTTTCATTGAAGGTGGTGTGAATGATCTGGCCCGAAATATTCCCCGGGAAACTATTATCTCGAATCTTGGTATTCTGATAGATACTTTACGCAGTGAAGGCATTCTGCCGGTATTGAATACTGTGACATTTGTAACCGATAAATACCAGGCAATTGATCCGAAAACATTTAACAGTAGTATTAAAAACCTGAATATTGCTATTGAGGCTTTGGCAAAAGAGAAGAAGGTGATGCTGATTAATTTAAATCCAAAGATCACAGACGGAGAATACCTTTTAAAGCAATATGCAGTTCAGGACGGTATTCATTATACTGCTGAAACCTATTCATTATGGGAAAAAGAAATTGCAGGAATCTTAAAGTATGAAACCGCAGCCTGGTTGCAGGAGCAGCATCACGCTGCATGGCAACCGAGAGACTCACAGGGAGAAGTTGTGTTTAAGAATAAGATCTGGATTCTCTGCGGCTGGTTTAATTCTTATGAATCACCACCCCGGGATGTATGGAACTCTGCCAATGGGAAAGACTGGGAGAAAGTAACAGACAATGCTCCCTGGTTGCATAGTGATCTGGCTATGTCAGTAGTGTTTAAGAACAAAATTTGGATGATGGGTGGCTGGTACAAGGGAAGGCTTGAGGGACATTCAGCGAGCAACCAGGTATGGTCGTCTGAAGATGGAAAAGAATGGAAACAATATTTTTCATTTCCCGTATGGAAAGAGCGTCATGAATTTTCAGCCTTTGTATTTCGGGATAAGATATGGATTGCCGGAGGGATGACACCACCATTGGTAAATGATGTATGGTCGCTTCAATTACCGGCAGACTGGCAGAGGACATTGGAGAACAGGAAATAGGTGAAACTTGAAACGACAAACGACAAATGCACTTTCATGCCTCACCTCTCACTTATAACGTAATTAAAACTGTTTGTTCATTATAAAAATAAATTCTTAGTAAATGAATAAAGAATCACATAGCAATTCCCGTCGCAGGTTCCTGGCACGTACAGGAGTTATTGCTATCGGGTCTGCATTACCTTTTGATCTGATTGCTGATACCGATGCAAAGAAAAAAGAACCGATAATAGATATTCATCAACATATACATTATTCATCCCGTACAGACGAACAACTGCTTGCTCACCAGGAAGCCATGGGTATTACAACAACTATTTTACTTCCTGCAGGCAGACCGGTTAATTCAGCTTCTACCCACCAGGGTATTTCTAATGGATTGCAGGCTGAGGTAGGGGGAAATGCTGAAACATATCTGTTTGCCAAAGAACATAAAAAACATTTCAGGTTTGGCGCCTGTGCAGTGCCGGATGCATCGGATGCAATTTATGAGATTGAAAAATACCTGAAGCTGGGTGCTATTGTTATAGGTGAACTGAAATTTGGTGTAGACTGTAATTCTCCTGAAATGCACAAGATTTACCAGTTGGCACAACACTATGATGTACCGGTACTCATGCACTGGCAATATGAAATGTATAATTATGGTTTAGAACATTTTTATAAAATACTGGAGCAGTATGCCGCTGTAAATTTTATCGGACATGCGCAAACCTGGTGGGCAAATATTGATAAAAACCATGCGGATCAGTCAATACTTTATCCTAAAACTGCGGTTACCCCTGGTGGTATTACTGACCGCTACCTGAGCGACTATCCTAATATGTATGGCGATCTCTCGGCAGGTTCAGGGCTTAATGCACTAACCCGTGATGAAGAACATGCAAAAGCATTTATTGAAAGGCACCAGGATAAATTATTATACGGCAGTGATTGTAACGATATTTTCGGAACAGTTGCTTCCGGTAAATGCTCCGGTGCTTTAGATATACAAACTGTCAAAAAATTATCAGGCAATAAAGAAGTTGAACGAAAATTACTTTATAACAATGCAAAAAAACTTTTTAAACTATAATATAATGATCAAATCCCGCAGAACTATGTTGAAGCAATACTTTTTTGCAGCAATTGCCATTGCGCTTATTGCTTTTACTTCATCCTGTAAACAGAAATCACGATACCCGGGTCCGCTTTCACCTGAAGAATCTATGAAGACCTTCAGGTTTGCAGAAAATTTCAAAGCAGAAATTTATGCAACTGAGCCATTGGTGGTGGATCCGGTAACAATGCAGTTTGACGAAGAAGGTAACGCTTATGTTGTGGGGATGCTTGATGCCTACAAACCTGACTCTGTGAAAGGAAAAGGAAAAATTGTGTTGTTGAAAGACCTTAACCAGGATGGGCGTGCTGATACAGCAATAATATTTGCAGATAGTCTTAAAGAAGCATCAAGTATTCTTCCCTGGAAGGGTGGGTTGCTGATTGCCGCAGCGCCCAATATTATGTATTATAAAGACACAGATGGCGATGGAAGAGCTGATCTGAAAGAAATAGTATTTACCGGTTTTTTTACCGGGAATGAAGAAGCCCAAATCACTAATCTAAGTTTTGGTGTGGATAATTGGATATATGCCAACAATACCGGACAGGCCGGTGAAGTTAGCTTCACCAGGGAGCCGGATGCACCAAAATTGAAAATGCACGGTGCTGATTTTCGTTTCAGGCTGGATCGTAATCAGTTTGAACTGACAACAGGTTCAGGTCAGTTTGGACTTGCTTTAGATGATTGGGGACACCGTTTTTTTACTACGAACTCTATTCATATATCGGAAGTGGTAACGCCTAAAAGATATCTCCTGAGAAATCCTTACCTGCCTGTAAGTTTTGGTACCGGTTCTTTGAATATTTCCGATCATGACCCGTTGATGTACCAGATATCAGAAACACCTTACTGGAGAGAAGAAAGAACCAAACGCCGGAATAAAGACTACCAGGAAAATCATCTCGACAGGGTAGAGTATGCCAGGGACCATTTCACCGCTGCTTCCGGAGGTACTTTTTATGGTGGCGATGCATTTCCCGAAGAATATTATGGCAATATATTTACAGGTGATGTGTCCGGAAATCTGGTACACAGGGATATACTTTCTGTGCAAGACAGTTTCCCATATTTTGTTGCAAAAAGAGGATTGCAGGAAAAAGATAAAGAATTCCTGGCTTCTACCGATACCTGGTTTCGTCC
>JAFDXG010000095.1 GCA_018268105.1 Bacteroidota bacterium
CCATTCGGGTCGTAGGTAATTCTTTCCTGATAAGCACCGTTGAGACTAACCGGTGTAAACTGATTGGTATTATTATTCAGCCCACCCCAGGCATCCATGGCGGTTATGCGGTTGAGTTGGTCGTAGGTATAGGCATACACCCTTGCATCGCCTATTTTGGGTATGTTTACCGCCATGCTGCTTATATTGCCATTGTATAATGGTTTGGCATTGGCGCCAAAGGCGGAGGTGATATTGGCAAAGCTATTGTTGCCGGTTATTGGCGTATAGTCGTTGCTGTAGTATTGCAGGCTGAAGCCAAAAGCATCCCTCGCCACTTCATGATTGGCGCTGCCGCTTAGTCCGTCCTGCCCGGCATCAAAGGCACCCGTGCCCACGGCGGTACTGTTCACCCCTTTGAGCCAGCCCTGCAGGGTATAGGCATAGTCAAGCCCCTGCACCCGCCGGTCGCCCAGTACCATACGCGCCAATGGGCCGTGTTTGTAGTACCGGTAGTAGGCATCATGCTCCCAATGCAGTTCGTCTATGCTGGTATATACATCGGTCAGTCGGTTTTCAGCATCGTATTCATACTTATGGTAAAAAGCATCGGGCTGGGTGATATAGGTTTTGGTAACCGGGTTGTATAGTCGCGGCTGATAGCTTACGCTGTTTACCTTACCGCTAATGAGATCATACGTATAAGCTACGCGTTTATACCTGCTACCATTTTGTGTTAACAGTCCGGTTGCTCCGTAATCCTGCAACAGTGTATCTACATTGCCTTGTATATCGTAATTGTAAAAGGCAGCATAATCGTAGTTGACAATATCACCCGATTTGCTGAACACGCTAAAAGATACCCGGTTGCGCAGGTTGGTCTTTTCACGTAATATATAAGGTGAAAGGTCTTTGTGCAGGTAGCTGTCTTTGGAACGCTGGTCATATACCGTAAGAGTAACCTGTTGCCTGCGGGTAAGATTATTGTTCATCCAGTCCTGCAACTGCTGCGGCTGGCGGCTGAGGGCATTGGTCATGGCGGGAGTAGCATTGTCTATCTGTCCTACTTCGGTTATGCGCGACAGATGGTCGTAGAGGGTGTAGCTATACCTCACTCCTGGTCCTTCACTGCCATCGTTAGTCGCTTGTTTAGCATTCTTGCTAACGGTCAACCTACCGAGACGGTCGTACCAGAATTCTGATTTACCAGCATCGGGGCTGCGCTGCTCTACCACCTGGTTCAATGTATTGTAGCGGTATTGAGTGGCCATGCTGTGACCGGGCACCAGGACGGTCCTGTTTTGCCGTGCAGCAGCCACCCGCTGCGACCAGTCGGCGCCATATTCGGGATGCACACCGTTGGGCGGCACGGTTTTTACAAGGTTACCCGCCTGGTCGTAATAATAGAGCGTGTAATGATACTCACTAACGGCATGGCTTACCGTAAAACTTTCATGTGCCGCCGCCTGCAGGCATTTGGCGATATAGCTGTTGGTAAACTCGCCCTGCACGGAGTCTCGGTAAGCGCTATAGCGGTCGTAGCCGCGGCTGATGGAGAAGCGGGTGCTGTCGGCACAGGGACTGTCAATACGGGCTTCAATGGGTATGACAGTGGGGATGTTGTTGCCGCAGAGCAGGAGACCGGCGAGGTAGGGTGGCAGGGTATCGGCAGCCACGGTGCTGTCGCAGGCATCCAGCGTTAACCCGGCGGATTGGTATAGGGTTGAAATCTGCTGATAGGTGTAATTGGTTTGCTGCTGTTGATTAAAATAGCCGGTAAATGCAGCTACGCAATCTTTAGCCCCCGCACAAATAAATGAGGGATCAACGGTGGCCATCCGGTCTACGTTATTAAAGTCTTCAAAATACTTAGTACTATCGTTTACATCGCCTACACGCACCCAGTCTACGACACCCTGCCTTCCTCTTAACCCCAGTCCGAAGTTTTCCTGATTAGCTATTGGAATATTGGGGTCTCGATTAAATTCATACACTTTTTTCCCGTTGTAATATAGTTCATACAGAGAGGGTTTTACTACAGCTTTGATCGTCATCCAGTTAAGGGTAGCATTGGCAGCGGTGTCTACAAGTATATTCACAGGAATGGTTTGTGCCGGGTAGCTGCTATAGCTGTAGCCATATAAAGTAATACTTGTAATGTATAACCCGGTAGCGTATCTGGAGAATGTTGCCTGAATACTTCTATAGCCAAGATAAAACACGTCTCCATATAAAGCTTCCGGCAAAAACTTAAACCGGCTCTCGATGGTATAACCATTGTTGGTACAAAAAGCATTGAAGTCAAACTGGTAATTGTTATACCATGTCCCGGACAGCGACCGGATACTATCCGGCAGGATGACTATCCCATCCCTTATAATGTCTTTATTATACAAAAACTTTCCTTCCTCTATGTTGCGTTTATGCAATACCCTGCCCGGCTTTGCATTCACGTAAAAGCTGTCTACAATTTGCCGCAGGGTATCCTTACTGAATTTGCTGTTACCGCACACATTTAGCGGTTTGCCACAGTTGGTAAGATACAGCGAGTCTATCTGGCTGAAACTATAGTTGGTTCCTTTCTGCTGGTTGAAGTAGTTGGCAAACGAGGCCTCGCAACTAATAGCCGGCCGCGGACAAAGAAACGATGGGCTGATAACGGATCTGGTATTTGAGCTGTCGAAACCTTCGTGTACAACAAGGTTCCCTGAAGCGGTGTACATTTTTACCCAATCAATGGCTGCCTGGTAATCCAAAAAGGCAAAAGTAAAGGCACCGCTATTTACCAAAGGAGCCGTGGTGCGGGCAATATCTCTGATCAAACTATCATTAAAATAAATTTTAAACCTGGTTGGCGACACTGAAATTTTCAGCACACTCCAATCTTTGTAAATTATATCAGGATCGCTATGCAATAACTCAGCGCCGGCAAACAACACCACTCTTGAACTCATATCCGGCGACTTCCCTTTTATTTCCCTTAAAAACAATCCCGGGATTCCATTTTTTGTTTTGGAAACTACGAAATACACGTTCGCATCCTGAAAATAAAATACATCATCATTTGGGTTTAAAACCTCTTTTAAAGATTTAAAACGGAACTCTATCGAATAACCGTTTTCAAGGCAAAACATCTCGCCTCCATAACCGGACGTTGCATTTTGAAAGTACACCCAGTCTCTGCCCGTTGTATCTCTTATCGCTTTGGGCCAACGAAGATAACCGTCCGAAACGATTTGATTCGGATCATCAATTTCGGTGGGGTGTAGCTGGTTCGACTGGGCAAAATATCTGAACCTGTAGGGATTCAGATCCCGGTTATACCTGTCTTTCAAGGCCTGCAGGCTATCGCATACAATTTCCGGGTCGCTGTATCCACAACTATCCATAAACGTTAGGTATTCCTGCGTAAGTTTGGTAAAACCAAAACGCTTATTCATAAAATGGCGAAACAGTTCATTTATTTTTCCCTGTTGTTCGTTTAGGGATTCGTCAATGGCAGGTAAATAACCGGGGTACTTTGTTTTAAAATCATGGTATGCCTGTGTTACCGCTGTACATGGCACGCATACATTGTCCATACCGCATTGCAGCGCCGGGGGCAGGTAAATGGGTTCGCTGATATGCTTACAGTCCGGTGTACCTGCACAAAGGTTCATCAAAGTATCCAATGCGCCATTGCTGATGTGGGTTTGCAGAGTGCGCAGTATATAAGCCGAGAAGTCGGCGTCTTTGTTTTCGGCCACAAAGGCAGTATGCAATGCCATTAGTTTTTCACACTCGCAGGGCTCCGGTTTGCTGATGATGGGTTTGTCGGCCACCACCTGCGGCTTACTGTATGGTGCGGGAAAGTTGAGGAGGCTGCCATTACAATCGAGTACCCCGATGGGCGTGCCGGGATGGGCACTGTTGTACTCCTGCACATAATGCGCCAGCACTTCGTCAAAATCTTTATAAGTATTAACAGCGCCCGGCGCTATGGAACTGGCGCCCATAATATGATCTTTGTCCGTTCCCTTTTGACAGACGGCTACCAGGTCGTCAAGGATTTTCTGTTTTTCAGGTAGCAGTTTCAGTGTATCGCAGGGCGTTAGTTTTTTCCACCACAGTTCGGCGTAGTTGCGGCAGGTGCTGCCGTCATTATAAAAATCCTGCAGGGCAGCATCCGCTTCCGCCTTATCATGAAAATTGGTTATACCGGTATTTTCGGAGATACTGGCGCTCACGTCGGAAAAATAGGAATGATAGGTTTTGGTGCCGGTAGGATCCTCCAGCGAAGGCGCATTCACCATAGCGCGGATCATTGCATCTTTTTTGCCCGAATATAAAGCCCGGAAGGCGCGCCATGCCAAATCAAGGTCGGCGTTGCAGCCTGCGGCACTAAAGGGATCGGTTATCTGTTTGTCGAGGCAAGTGATATCGTTTTCATCGCTGCAAAAAGCCGATACCGATGCCGCAGTCCAGATGTCTAACTGTTTACCACCGCCGGAAGCTACCACCGCCATGTAGTTATGCATTTCATTGCGCAGTGTGGTTTGTATGCGAAAGAAAGGATCGCTGTTGGCGGCATTACCTGTAAAACGCCGCGGATGGCGGTTAACGAATGGCAGATGATTGGTTGGATTAAGATAGCCTTTCTGCACGGCTTCGGCAAAGGTTTCGGTATTGTTGAAATCCACATCCCAGTCGTAGCTTGCCCTGCCCACTGCTTTTTGTCCGTCGGATACAGGCGTTGTGGTCAGCATATTATACTGGGCAATTTCGGGGTGCAGGTTGTCTGCCAGCGCCACGGCCCAGGATGGCTGAAAGTTCTCAATAAACTCATCTATGGTAAGTTGCTGCGGCGAAAGGGTTACCAGTTCCCCGTTTCGCATAACGGTTACTTTTGCCGGATTGCCATCCGCGTCTTTATAGGCAATGGATGCAATAGTGTATCTGGGGCTGGGGTTGTTTTGGGATATGGCGCCGAAAATGCTGTTTTTGTAATAGGTTTTGGGAACGATGTCTGGTTTAAAGTCGGTTGGATCGGCATATTGTCCGTGAGGCGGCGTTACATCCAGCAGCATCAGGCTGCGCAGGTGATCTACATAGTTATCCGGTTTGGCAGTACCGCAGAGTTCATCGCATTGTTCCTTTAGCTTATTATAGGCCTGCTGCGCCAGCTTTATATCATTGGCGGCGTTAGGATTTAGTTCATTGTCTGCAATAAATTTTGTAATGAATTCCTGTTGCGAAGCGCCCAACTGTGCGCTGCAGGTGGCGCAGGGTGTGGCGCAGTTGTTGGTCCTTTCGAGGAATATATTTTTTTGCTCCTGTACAAAATCCTGTACCGACTTGCAGAGATTATTTTCCGCAAAACGCTGCTGCTGCTGTTTTAGGGCTTCATCGCGTATGGTAAGTTTTTTGGTGATGGTATAGCTGCCTTCTTCCAGTATTGTTTCAAAGTCGCGGGTAAACAAAGCGGGCAGGTTGCTGCAGTCGGTGCTGATGTTGCCAATGGTTTCTTTATACACATAAGGTGTGCCGCCAAACTGCTTGTTGCCGCAATCGTCGCTGATGGTTATTTCAAGCGAATAAGAACAACTATAACAAATATCTCCGCTTTGGCAGTTTTTGATATTTACCGTTTCCGGCAGCAGGGAGTAATTGAACTTGTGAAGCCCCTGTTTGGCTACCAGCAACCCCTTGCTGCTTTCTATTACCAATCCCGTTACTATATTGTTGGAAGGAGTGGTGAGCGTTTTGGTAACGTAGCTGTCCTGTTTGGAGGGCAGGTAATCTAATCTGGTGGCAGGGGGCAAATCGCCGGCAAGCGCGGTGGCAATCGTCCTGCCATGCATATCTAAATAAGATACACTGTACTGCCCGTTGGCATCGCGTACCATATTTTTAAAATAATGAGAAGCATCCCCGGCTTCTGTTCCAAACAGGGCGTCTAATTCCGTTTGATCGGCGCCGCCATAGTAGTATTTTGTTTCATGTCCGGAGTTTAGTCTGTGATCAGGCCCCACACCGCTTTGTGCTGCTATTCGGTTGGTATTGTCCTGCAAATATTTTGTTTCGGTATAGGGAAAGCCTTTTGCATCAGGGATCAGCTTGTTGTTGCCGGCATCTTTTTCGGGGTTCTGCGGCGAATAATATTGTGCCGATCCACCTTTGGAGGGATCTAATGCCGGTGCGGCACCATTGCAGTAATCATTATTTGTTAATACTTTATCGTAATTGTCTTTATAATATTCACTGCTGTTTAAAAAACTATTGAAGTTGGGGGTGTGTTTGATGATGGTATTGATGGTAGGAGAAGGAAGTACTTGTATCACAGGGCGACCCTGGTAGTCGTATAAACTTTCTGCAACAACCGTGGTGTTGGTAGTATTGTCTTTAGTTACGGTTTGCCTGCTGCGCAGGGAACCATCGAAGTACTGTATTA
>JAFDXG010000096.1 GCA_018268105.1 Bacteroidota bacterium
AAGAAAGGAAATTATTCGTTTATCAGCTTAGCTTTCATCTCTTCAGCTTTAAAAATATATAAGAGAACTTAAAATCAATAGCCGGATAAATTGTCCCAACACCATAGTCAATGTTATGTGCATAAGACCCAAAGCATCAGAATCTGTCAACGGCAACGTATCTGTCCGGTTAAAGCCGGAAACATCTGTGATTAAAAGGAAAAGCAATATAATGAAGGTGAAAGTTTTCTTTTTCATTTTGAATATAATAATTTGTTTCATGATTTTATCTTTTTCAAAAAAAATACATTATTTTATCAGCAAAACAGTTGCCAGCCAAATTCTGGCGGTCAATGCCAAAAAGAAGTTTTCATGACTTAATTGTATTGATAAAAGCGATGAATCCTGGACTTTATATACAAATTAGTTTCCCGAAAGCCCATTCGCAACAGGAATTTTGTAGTCTGAGGACTTGAGTTAACAGATATATAGTTTAACTTAATAAGGGGGATATGTAACAATGAAAAATTTCCCGGAAGAAGACAGTTTTAGAAGCATAGCACAAGACTGAGGTAACATTTTATATTTTGTTACCCACGACAATTTTGTCCCCCCGTTCAAAGTTAATCCGCACACTATTCAACAATCAGATAAAATATCAAATCACTTTATAAGATGAAATAGATCTATACTCCCTTATCTTTTCGGCTTCCGGCATATAATTCATATTCGAGAAGCCGGCAGTCAATAGTGCTGGTATAAAATTCTATACGGCGACTGGCTTTTAACCCTGTTTTTTTAGCCAGTTCCAGATTCCCTGTGAACACATAACCATAATAGCCCCTACAGCGTTGTTTCATAAAATCACCTATGCGTTTATATGTAGTTTCCAGTTCCTGCACCTGTCCCAAACGTTCTCCATATTCTGGATTTACAAACATAACTCCCGGAACATTTTGTGGCACTTCAGTGTCAGCAAATTCACATACTTTAAACTCAATCAGTTTTGCAACACCGGCAGCGGTGGCATTTTTCTTTGCATTCTCAATAGCCCTTTCACTATAATCAGTTGCGATTATTCGAAGCCCCGGTATCTCCCGGATCTGCTCTTCCAATAAAGCATCTTCTTTAAGGTAAACTTCATCTTCATATCCCCTGAGATGCATGAAAGCGTATTTGGTTCTAAATAAACCTGGCCGCCTGTTGGTGGCAATCAATGCAGCTTCAATAGCCAGAGTACCCGATCCGCACATGGGGTTAACAAACGGCGAAACTCTGTCCCAACGTGTAGCATATATAGTTGCAGATGCCAATGCCTCAAGCATTGGAGCCAGTCCGGGTATTTTACGGTATCCATGCCGTGCCAAAGAATTACCGGAAGTATCAATAAAAATTTCGGCATAATCATTTTTCCAGAATAAATTAAAAACTATGCCGTTAAGCTCTGATCCGGAAGAAGGCCGCTTACCCGTTTTTTCGCGCATACGGTCCACTATAGCATCCTTTACCCTCAGGTTTGCGTACAAATTATTATTAATGGTTTCATTGCTTACATTGCTGGTAATAGAAAAGTATCCGTCATCAGGCAAAATATTTTCCCAGGGATATTGAACGAGATTATTATAAATGCTGTTACTTTCAGATGCCTTAAATTGTTTCAGACTGTATAACACCTGGCTGGCACAACGCAGGTTTAGGTTGAGCCTGATACAGTCACTGACAGTCCCTGAAATATGCACACCGGTTACAAAACGGTCTTCAATCACAAATCCTAATTCTTTTACTTCCTGCTCAAGAAAGGGGGTGATGCGTTTGTGACAGGTAATGGTTATAACAGATCTGGTGGTGAATATGTTCATTACAAAATGGTAAACGGGTAATAGATTTTTGTCCGTTATTTTAATTCTATTATTTCATTTTTTGCAATAATATGATACAGCTTTATGGTAAGTGCATGAAACAAAATTTTAGCATTTGCATTCCTTTCAATATAATACGCTGCTTTATCCAGTTCTTCAATAATAGAACGGTGCTGTTGAAGTGCTGCTATTTTATTCAACCTTATTGCAAAATCCTTTTCTGCCTCTGGAAGCTGTTCCCCATATTTCGGAATAACCCGAAGTCGGATGCTTTGCTGTAACAGGTGATTAAAATATCTTAGGAATTGTTTTTGTTTTTCTCTGCCCTGTCGGCTAATTTCTTCTACCCATTTTACCTGTGCTAAAGGTCCGGTTTTTAGTACGGCGTTCAGCCAGTCCCGCAACATGTCCTGCCAATCGTTGCCGGCATGTTGCATCAGTTGCAAAGCTTCATGATAATTACCTTCTGATACAAGCGCCAGTTGTCTTGCTGTTCCAGGTTCAATGTCGCAACGCTTTGTCAATGCATTTTCAATCTCACTGACCGGGAGCATGGGCACCTTCACCAGTTGTGTTCTTGAAAGTATAGTTGGCAAAATAAGGCTTTCATTTTCTGCCACCAGCAGAAACAGAGTACCTGGTGGCGGCTCTTCAATCAGCTTGAGTAGTTTATTCCCTTCATTTCCCAAATATTCCGGAAGCCACATCAGTAATATTTTATAATTACTCTCAAAACTTTTGAGATTGAGTTTCCTTATAATATCAGCACATTCAAATGCAGTTATATTCCCCTGTTTGTTTTCGGCGCCAATAAATTGAAGCCAGTCAAAGGCATTACCGTATGGGTATTGTTTTACAAAAGTCCGCCAATCTGCAATAAAATCAGTACTTAGGGGTTTATCCCCTGGTTTGCGTGGTATAACAGGATACGAAAAATGAATATCCGGATGTACCATATCAGTTACCTTTGAGTAGGATGCAGACTGTTGCATCCATTCATCGGCCTGCTGCCAGGTATCATGCAGGATTTTTGCAGAAATAACTGGTGGCTGTTCTTCACCAAACAGAGATGGACTTTGTTGCGATTTTGTATTTTGTCCGGCCGAAAAAAGACAAACATAATTGGCAAAAGCTAAAGCCAGGGGGAGTGATCCGGAACCTTCTTTCCCCAGGAATAATAAAGCATGGCTGAGGCGACCCTGAGCTACCAATTGCACGAGATGATTTTTTGCCTCATCCTGACCAATAACATCTTTAAAAAGCATGGGTGCTAAAATAAGCATTTCACACTAAGGAGAAATGTCCTGCAGGATTTATTACTTTTTATGAATGGCAGAGAGAACTACTTTTTGTTTTTTTTGAGGTTTTTGATGGGTCTCCCCATATCTTTCCATCACAAGGGCCGCACTGCCTAATATCTCTGCCTGATGTCCTAAAGCTGAAAGTCCGAGTTCAGTATTCACCGCCAGCCTGGGAATACAATGTTCATTAAGAGCCTGTTGAATTGGCGCCTGCCATATTTTACCGGCTAAGGCGCCTCTGCCACTCAATACTACCAAACCGGGATTCAAGAGATGTATCAATATAGCAATTCCCCGTCCTATATTGTAGCCGGCTTCTGAAAGCAGTTCTATAGCAAACCGGTCTCCTCTTCCTGCATATGCAATAATAGTCTCCGCATCTTTTTCAAGACTTTCTTCCGTTCCCTTTATCAAGTCTTTCAATGAGGTTACTCTACCCGTCCGTATGCCTTCCTTTGCTTTTTCAACAATAACAAATAAAGATGTTTCTGTTTCCAAACATCCGCTTTTCCCGCAACTGCAAAGTTTTCCGTTGTCGAAAAGGGGTATATGACTGAATTCTCCAGCAAAACCATTCTCTCCCCTGAAAAGCTCACCGTCTATGATCATACCCAGTCCAACGCCCCATCCGATATTAATCACCATAGCATTTTTACGATTTCGGGCAATTCCGAATCGCAATTCTGCCAGGGCAACTATACTGGAATCATTCTCAACAAAGACAGGGATACCTGTATGTGCCGTTACAATTTCATGTATTGCTCCTTTATTTTGAAAAAAAGTATAATTCACTCCATGATGTGCATCTACAAATCCAGGCATACCAATACCAATCCCAAGTATCTTATTTTTGCTAACCCCCGATTTCTGTACTACTTCTTCTATTTTAGCAATCAATACCTCTAAGGCTTCGGGATTATGTGCCAGGCTCAGTTCAAATTTTTCAATAGGACCAACATAGTTGTTGTGCATATCCATTATAGCAATCCTCGTAAAAAACTGGTCCATGGCTACAGCTACAGTATACAAGATACCTGGTTTCAGCGAATACATCAAGGGCCGCCGTCCGCCACTTGAAGGTGCATAGCCTGTTTCCACTACTGTTCCTTCTGCAATAAGTTCATTCAGCATCTTGGTAGTAAGAGAAAGACTCTTTTCAATCCTTGTGCTAAGCTCAGCACAGGATAACAAATTCGAAAAGTATAATTGTCGTATTATTTTTTTCTTATAGGATACACTTTTCCCGGCCATTTATCAAGAAGTATAGTTGAAGCAATAGTTATTAAAATAAATGGTAAGATAATACAAGTTTTTTAATAAAATATAAATCCATAAAACAAAACAGGTACGAATATAAATAATGCATAATGTACAAACTTTAATCTTCATTTTACTGTAATTGCTTTTTCCAGGCAGCCTGAATCTCTAATTATTTAGCATTCATTTATATCCAAAACCCGCTTTTGAACGTTCTGTTTAATGCCGTATCTGTGCATAGAAAAGAAGTAGGGCAACAATATTATAAACTGGCAAAGAAATTTTAGATTACAGATAAGAGCGTTTAGATTTGTTGAGGAAACTGTTGCATTACGAAGCTATTGAAAACCAAAACTTTTTGTTCATGGTTATTAATCTAAGCGCAGCACACTCACTTTTAAATAATTGGGTAGCAGAATTGAGACATACCGAAATTCAATCGGACCGGATGCGTTTTCGCAGAAACCTGGAACGTATTGGCGAGGTAATTGCTTATGAAATCAGTAAGGAAATGGAATGGGAAGAAAAGGAAGTGCCCACACCGCTCGGGGTTTCTGTTTGTAAGTTATTGAAGGAGCAGCCTGTGCTGGCTACGGTACTTCGTGCAGGGGTACCCTTGCACCAGGGGTTACTCAATTATTTTGATAAGGCAGATAATGCGTTTATCTCTGCTTACAGAAAACATCACCGCGATGGATCTTTTGAAATCAGCATAGAATATGTTTCCTGTCCGGATATTGACAACCGGATATTGATTATATCTGATCCTATGCTGGCCACAGGGGCTTCATTGGTAAAAGCAATACAATTTTTGAAAGCTGAAGGTATGCCAAAATGTATACATGTAGTTGCTGCCATCGCCTGTACTTTTGGTATTGAATATCTCCGCCGCGAAGAACCAGAAGTTAAAGTATGGTGTGGCGCCATTGATGATGAGCTTACAGCCAAAGGTTATATCGTACCCGGGCTGGGAGATGCCGGAGATCTCGCTTTTGGTTCAAAGTTGCAGTCATAGATTAAATTTTGTAATTTAAATATAATATTGCCTTTCACATGAAAAAGATCCTTGCTCTGATGGTGGTAGTGATGGTGCAAAAATATGTACTTGCCCAGGATCCGCATTTCTCCCAATTCTTTGCTTCGCCATTAACACTTAATCCTGCTTATACCGGCAAGTTCGACGGTACTTTTCGTGTAGCAGGTAATTATCGTAATCAATGGCCTACAATCAATAATGCATTTACAACTGCTACAGCTTCTGTTGACTTTGCAATTTTGCAAAATCGCATACCTGAATTTGATACCTGGGGAATAGGAATCATGGGGCTAAACGATCAAAGTGGTAATAAAATTTTAAATAATAATTTCATTTCTCTGTCCACAGCTTATCACAAAGCACTTGACGAAAATGGATATCATACTTTAACTGTAGGGTTTCAGGGTACTTATGCCAACAAAAGACTTGATATATCAAAAGCTACATTTGAAGACCAGCTTACTTCTCTTGGCTTTACAGGAGTAACCAGTGAAGTGTTTTACAATAACAATCTCGCTATTAATTATTTTGACGTAAATGCAGGGGTATTATATTCGGGTAGTATCAATGGAGAAAATAATTTTTATCTGGGCGCTTCTACGTATCATATCAATCGTCCAAAAGAATCTTTTAAAGGTGGTAACTATATCTTAAGTCCCAGGCTCACAATACATGGTGGTGGTTATATACCGGTAGGGCGTATTACTACACTACATGCCAGCTTTATTCATCAACGCCAGGCAGGAGCTACTGAAACCGTAGCCGGTGCCGCACTTTCATTTCGCCTCAATGAAGATGAAGATACCGAAACTAACCTTTATACCGGTATGTGGTATCGCTTTGGAGATGCTTTTATTCCTTATGTTGGACTTGAGTTTGCCGGACTAAGACTTGGATATAGTTATGATATCAATAACTCATCTCTTAACACAGCTTCTAATAGCAGGGGAGGGAACGAAATATCATTGATCTTTATCAGGAAACCTTCCGACCCCAACAGGAGGAAACTCGGATGTCCGAAGTTTTAAATATTTATCAATGCATTACTGATGATGTTATCGAATCAAAGTAACCTCTCCTTTTCGCTTTACAATATTTCCAAGATAATCTTTGCCCGCTATCATCCACACAAAAGTGCTGGTGGTCTGATCCCTGCCATTTATCCTTCCATCCCATCCTTGTTTTGGATCAGTAGCACTGAACACCAGTTGGCCATACCGGTTAAAAATCCTGAAATAAATAATCTCTGTCATACCTACGGGTACAAATCTTAACATATCATTCAATCCGTCACCGTTGGGGGTAAACGCAGAGGGAACATATAACTCGGGTCCCTGATAAGCTTTAACAGAGATAGTATCATGGCTTGGACAGCCCACAGCGGATGTAACAGTAAGAATATATTTAGTATCCCTTTCAATTACGGCAACGGGATCAGCAATAGTTACATCATTTAGTCCATAGGGAGGCGACCAGTTATAATATGTGCCTCCGGAACCATTCAATTGTAAAGGTTGACCAATGGCTATTATAGTATCCTTGCCGGCAAAAGCATAAGTTCCATAAATAGTTATTCCCTGCAAGGATGTATCTGAAGGGCAACCATTATCAGCAATACTATAGGTTTTTATCATATAGCTTCCGGTATCTTTAAATGAATAATCCGGAGTTTTGAGATTTGATATACCTCCATCACCAAAATCCCAATGCCATTTATTGACAACTATTGCCGGACTAAGATTAATTGTATTGAATGAAATCATTTCATCCCGGCAGGCCACAGGTCTTCCTGATATTTCAGCATCCGGATGCGGTTTTATTTCTATGGTTTTATCAATATCCGTTGAGACACATCCCTCTTTAGTTTTTACGAAAAGAGAAACCTGGTGAATTCCGGCAGGGAGTAATTTTGATATAGTGGAATCATAAGAGCCTTCTATGCTGCCATCAACTGACCAATACCATTTATTGATCGTTCCAAAATCTACCCGGGATAAATTACTGAAGTCTACATTTCGGTTATCGCAAAAAGGGGCATCGTTTAAAGCAAAGTCGGCTATGGGTATAGAACCTGCCACAACCCGCTGATAAAAAGTATCTGACAAACAGCCATTGTTTCCAAGAATATTCAACTTCACATTATAAATACCAGGCTGCGGGTAAATATGCGCAGCCGGATTTTCAACAGTGTCTGTTGTGCCGTCGCCAAAATCCCAGAACCATTTAACTATACTACCAAATGAGGTGGAACTATCACGGAAATATACCGGTTCGGGATAACAGGTAATCTGCCCGTCGGGAAAAGAAAAAGTAGCATTAAGAGAAGTGCAAAAACGCTGATTGTTCGTTGCGCCACCAGTGGCGCCGGTAAACCCCCAAAACACCATCGGGTCATTGTTGAATACTGCGTGAACCAGATCTATTGATGTATTAAGTCGCTCTGCGCCATCCATAAATACTGTGATCATAGTTGAGGCCGCATCCCACCGAATCCGAAAAACATGCCACTGACAATCTTCAATATTATCACTACCCGCAAGGGCAGTAACAGGTCCGGCAATATTGTTTACCGTATTATGACTAAGATCGCCATTGAGATGAATGGATACATTGTCATAAGCAGGATCTCCCTTATTATTGTTTTGCCAGGTGTCAATAGCAATTATAACTGAAGGTGCAACACCCTCTACACCAAGTCCTTCCCCGGTGGTACCAATACTGGTACTGATAGGCTGCAGAACAAAAGCTATTCCGTCTGCTCCGGCGCTATCCCTGCATCCTAAAAAAACATTAAAATGAAAATCGAAAGATTGAGTAAGATTAATTTTATTAATATTCCACACCGAACCCGACTGTGCCGTCTGGTCCCGCGTGAGAGTATAGCAATTACAATTTTCCTGGAAAGCATTTCCATTTATATGATAGGGGTTATCTGATTGAGCGGTAAGAAGTTCGGTAGCATACAGGATGAAAAAAGCTGTGAATAGTATATTACGTATTCGCTTAACAATTTCCATTGAGGGCATAAGAATAATTTATTTCAACTCTCTCTTCAAAAAATCGTTTATTCTGGTATATAGGCTCATTCTTAAAATATTAGGTGTTCCGTCGCTCAGGTTATGGGTTTTGTCGGGGTAAAAGTGTTGCTCAAAATCAGTCTTCCTGCTATTGGTAAGCTGTTTACTAAGCTCAAGGCTGTTTTGCAGATGTACATTATCATCTGCTGTGCCATGAACAATAAAAAGCCCGCCTTTATAGTCATCCGTATAATTGACAGGAGAGGATTTTTTGTATCCTTCTGCATTTTCACTGGGGAGTGACAGCAGACGCTCTGAATAAATATTCTCATAATAACGCCAGTTGGTAACAGGAGCTATTGCCACCCCGGACTTAAACTTACCTGCATATTTGGTTTGAGCTAAAGCCGCAAGGTATCCGCCATAACTCCAACCCATAACCGCAACCTGAGACGAATCTATACGAAAATTTCGGGTAAGATAACTTTTTAGGGTAAGCAGGTCAGAGATTTCAACATCACCCGGAGATTTATAAGTACATTTTTTGAATGCCACACCCTTGCCGGGTGTTCCCCTTGGGTCAATGCATGCTACCGTATATCCCTGGTTGGCAAACCAGCGCATTGTAAGTGTAAATCTGTCTGTCCAGCGATCTAATGTCTCCTGCCTGGTATTTCCACCATACACATATAACAATAAAGGAAGTTTTGATCTTGGATTTTGGTAAGGTCTGATAATCCATGCATTCATGGTCATACTATCATTTGCTCTTACCGAAATGAAATTTACATCGGGTATGGGGAAATCCTGTAACCTTTCTTTCAACTCTTTGTTTTCAATAAGCTTTCGTTGTTCCCTGCCGGCAATGGTCATCGTTTGGTAAACCGGTGGAGTATTGACAGAAGAATACTCATCAAAAACGAACCTCTTGTCATTGCTGATCCACACGTTATGGTAGCCGCGTCCGTTTGTAATCCTGGCTTTATTTTTACCGTCGTATCCTATTTTATAAAGTTGCTTTTCCCTTGAATTTGCTTCATTTGAACTATAATAAATTTCTCTTTTTTCATCGTCAGTTGCCTCTAGAGTCAATACCTCCCATTTACCCTGCGTAACCGGTGTTACCCAACCCGAATCCAACCCGATATTGTACAATTGATTATACCCGTCTTTTTCACTCATCCATAGAAATGATTTTCCACTGTCAATAAACCAGCCATTTTCAGGATGCACCGTTACGTAATCTGCAGGACTTTCTTCACTATATATTACCGAGGATTTCCCGGTAACCACATCAGCTTTTAATATTTCAAGTCTTTTCTGGTTCCTGGTCAGCTTTTGAATGATCAGTGTTTTATTATCCGGAGACCAGCGGATACCGGTTATATACTGATCCGGATTAATGCCAACATCCACCGGCACAAAAATTTTATTGGCAATATCGTAAACAAATACTTTTACATCGGGTACCATTTCTCCGGCAAGAGGGTATCTCTGAGTATGAATATCCGGGTATGGTCTTTCATAGGTAGTGATGGGATATTGCTTAACGGTATTTTCATTAAACCGGAGCATGGCTATATATTTCCCGTTGGGGCTCCATTCGTATGCTTTTGTCATACCAAAACCGGTTTCATACAACCCGTCGGCCATCCCATAAAGAAACTGTGCTGGAGAGCCGTCTACAGTAATGGGAATAGTCGCATTTTTGTCAATATCCATCAGGTACAGGTTGCCATCTAATACATAAGAAAGGAATTTGCTGTCCGGCGAAAACGTGGGATACAACTGTTTTCCGTTGGCTGATACCACCCGAAGTATCTTTTTTTGAGCATCCCAAACATAGTTGAACGCTTTTTCAGAAAGGAGATTGAAGGGCTCAATCTGGGTTTGTATTAATATCTTACTATCATCAGGTGAAAATCCAAAATTCTGGAAATAGGTAAAAGTTGTTGGCAGAGAATCTGTATCTCTTTTTATCTGGTTTGAAAATAAGGTATCTACTATTCGTGTAGTATTAAAGTCAAGTGCCAGTATCACCTGAGGACCGGTACCTGTATCTGTCTGAATCCAGGCAAAATGCGGTGATTGGTTCATCAGGTGTACCACATATTTTCTCTCATCAAAATAACCACTCCAAATTTTTTCAAGATCAAAACTCATTTTAGGCTTTGATTGGGAAAACCCCCTAAAACCCGAACAAATAAGGAGTAAACAAAAAATCAGTTTCTTCATTATGTAGCATTATTGAAAAAAATGAAAAGGGAAGGATATGGGAATAAGATACCTGGAAAGGGGTGTATTTCAATTTTTCGCAGCAGATGTTGCCACCCGCCTGTAGAACCCGCTGCCGGCCGGTATCTCTCCGAACGGAAACTTATGTCAGTACGAAAAACTATAATACTCCCTGGATATTACAGGGAGTAAAAATACAGGTATTCAGTTAAATTGCATGATATTGTGCCCCTTAACTCATAGGTATGCAAAATTATTTACTCAAAAATATCAGTGTTGTTAATGAACAATCCATATCGGTAAAAGATGTTTTATTAAAAAACGGACGAATTGAAAAAGTATCAGGCAATATCCAGCCGGATTTTGCCGTATTGGAAATCAATGGTGAAGGAAAGTATCTGCTGCCCGGAGCTATTGACGACCAGGTACATTTCAGGGAGCCGGGGTTAACACATAAGGCTACCATATATACAGAGTCGAAAGCCGCTGTTGCCGGAGGAGTTACTTCTTATATGGAAATGCCCAATACTATTCCAAACGCACTCACCATTGATTTACTGGAAGAAAAGTATGCTATTGCTGCGCAACATTCACTTGCAAATTATTCCTTCTTTATGGGTACTTCCAACAGTAATGCAGATGAAGTTCTTAAGGTAAATCAGCACCGCGGCAGGATATGCGGCATAAAAATTTTTATGGGCTCAAGCACCGGTAATATGCTGGTAGATAACTATCTCACCCTGGATAAGCTTTTCAGGGAAAGTGAAGTACTTATTGCCACCCATTGCGAAGAAGAAAAAATCATCAGGGCCAATTATGAAAGGATTAAGAATGAAAAAACTGCGCTTTCCCCTGCAGATCACCCGTTGATTCGCAATGAAGAAGCCTGTTTTGAATCTTCATTTACAGCTATACAGTTTGCCAAAAAATACAATAGCAAACTGCATATTCTGCACATTTCAACAGAAAAAGAGTTGCAACTCTTTACCAATATGATTCCCCTTAGTGATAAACGGATAACCTGCGAAGTATGTGTACATCACCTGCATTTCAGCAGTGAGGATTACAACAGGCTTGGCTATCTCATAAAGTGTAACCCTGCAATAAAAGCACCCCACAACCGGCAGGCACTCTGGCAGGCATTGAATGATGATCGAATTGATGTTATTGCTACAGACCATGCACCACATACACTGGAAGAAAAAGGATATATAAGGGATGTCAATGGGCAACTTGAGATGAAAGAGCAAACTTCTTACGAAAATGCACATGCCGGGCTACCCCTTGTACAACACCCATTATTGCTTATGCTCCACTATTACCAAAAGGGAAAAATTTCGCTTGAAAAAATTGCTCAAAAAATGAGTCATTCCGTTGCGGAAATATATCAGCTAAAAGACCGGGGATATATCAGAGAAGGATATTGGGCCGACCTGGTAATAACAGATTTGAATAAAAACACACTGGTAAACAGGGATAATATTGCTTACAAATGCGGCTGGAGCCCCCTTGAAGGTTTTTCATTACCGGCTGCCATTACGCATACTTTTGTGAACGGTAATCTGGTATATGAAAATTATGGAAATACCCGGTGGGATGAATCTAAGAGGGGCAAGCGATTAGAATTCGACAGGAAATAAGTTCTGTAAAAAATATGGAGGGATTGTGAAACGACAAACGTGAAACGGCTTTATTGAATAATGCAGTTAGATAAAACCACATACAACGATCTTTCTGTCTTCAGTCATGAAGAAGAGTTTTCCGTTTTTCATAAAATAAATTTTACCAAAACAAATGGCGGCAGAGAATGGCTGAGATGGCTGATGACTGATCCTGCCGGGGATATTAAAAAAATATTGGACACACAGAAAATTCTGCAGCTTATTATAGCACACTTAGATCATTGGCCAGCAAGTATCACCAATGGCACAATGACTATGATTGATCGCTTTTATAATTCCCGCATTGACCCGATTCCTGCATCAAAAGATTTTCTCAATACGAGATTGTATAAAATTTTCCACAGTTCCGATTATGGTTTAATCCGCTTTTCGATTATCCATTTCCGTGATTTTATTTCAGGACTGCACCAGATGGCTGCAATTATTGACTCCCCAGAAGCTCCGGCAAAGCTGCAATTGTTTGCCTCGCGCATCCGATCTCTGCTGCAGCACAGCCAGTTGGAAGTATTGCTAAACAAACAGCCGGGAGAAAAATTTTCTATCAAAGAAAACCTCTACTTTGGTCATTTCTTTCTTGCCGGATTTAAAACCCGCTATGAAGAACTTGCTGATATTTTTTACCAATTGGACGCCTGGTATAGTATGGCGGTAGCCATACAGAAATACGAGCTGACTTTCCCAAAATTTGTGGAGACGGATGAACCCTATATCAAAGCTGACAAAATGTTTCATATCCTGCTTCGGGAACCGGTATCTTACGATATCCAATTGTCGCCCAGCAGCAACTTCCTGTTTCTGACCGGCGCCAATATGGCCGGAAAGAGTACATTCATCAAATCCCTGGGTATAGCCGTATATCTGGCACATCTTGGTATGGGTGTTCCTGCCAGAAGCCTTGAACTTTCTCTCTTTGACGGAGTACTCAGCAATATTAATGTAGAGGATAATATTATCAGGGGAGAGAGTTATTTCTTCAATGAAGTACAAAGAATCAAGAATACCATTCTCACCATCAATAATGGTAAAAAATGGTTGGTGCTGATAGACGAATTGTTCAAAGGTACCAATGTGCAGGATGCCATGCGCTGTTCACTTGCTGTTATCAATGGACTGATCCGTATCAGGAGTACCCTTTTTGTATTGTCCACACATTTATATGAAATCGGTCAGGATATCAACAGCCATTCCAATATATCCTTCAAATATTTTGAAACAAAGATCAACAACGATCAACTGGAATTTACTTATCAATTGAAAGACGGCATCAGCAATGACCGGCTCGGATATTTCATATTAAAAAGCGAGAAAGTAGTTGACCTTCTTGAAAAATTATGAACGATACAGTCCCCTTATTTGATCAGTCTCAGTGTAAGCGGGTAACGGTAAAGCTTTCCCTCACTTGCCCTGATGGTAGCAATGATCACCAACACGAGTGCAGCAAGGAGTACCGCCCAAATCAGCAGAATCCCAATAATTGTAATAGCAAGAACAATACATGCAATGGTTACAGTAATCTGAAAATTCAATGATTCCTTTGCATGTGCATTAATAAAAGAAGACTCATCCTTTTTAATGAGATAGATAACCAATGGTGCAATAAATCCCACAACCAGCGTAAGGATATGCGATAAAATGGCCATAGTTTTTTCATCACTTGTTGGCGGTACAACAGGTTGTTCCTCGGTCCCGAGTAAAGAAGAATTTTGCTGTTCCATAATTGTAATAGAGTTTAGTCTTGAAATTTATTACAATTAAGAGATATTTCATAGTTTTTTTGGGGAAAGATGTATACCGATTGCTGTTAACCCAGATTTGTTCTTTCCAAACCATTCCCTACCTTTGCCTTCAATACAGGCGGATTTGTTTATTGTTCAGCCTTTCAAACAGAACTAATAAACGTAAAAACTTCACAAAGTTCTCCAACGTTTTTAGTTCGGTATATTTTGATGGGTACCCGGCTTTTGTAACGTTAATCACCGTTCCTTGCGTCGCACACTTGTACTGCCATGCATCCATCGGCAATCGTTATGTAGTCCTTAGCAACACAAACCGCTGCGCTTAAAAATTAAATTTTAAAGATGGGTACAATTCGAGAACAACTGGCAAAGCACATACTGATAATAGACGGCGCCATGGGCACCATGATACAACGGTATAAACTTTCCGAAGCAGATTACAGAGGGGAGCGGTTTAAAGACTGGCATACCGATGTAAAAGGTAACAACGACCTGCTCAGTATTACCCAGCCACAAATCATAATTGATATCCATAAGCAATACCTTGATGCCGGTGCAGATATTATTGAAACCAATACCTTCAGCAGTACCAGTATTGCCATGGCAGACTACGACATGCAATCGCTGGCTTATGAGCTTAATGTAGCCTCAGCCCAGTGTGCCCTGGAGGCAATTAAACAATCCGGCAAATCTGCATGGGTGGCAGGAGCAATTGGCCCGTTAAACAAAACCTTGTCGCTGTCACCGGATGTCAACAACCCGGGATACCGTGCGGTAACCTTTGATGAAGTAGTAACTGCATATTATGAACAAATACGGGGACTCATTGATGGTGGGGTAGATATTTTTTTAATCGAAACCATTTTTGATACCCTCAATGCCAAAGCTGCCATTTTTGCTATTAAAAAGTTTTATCGCGAAAATCCGGATGCCTCCCAGAAGGAGATCATGATCAGCGGCACCATCACCGACGCATCCGGCAGAACATTAAGCGGGCAAACCCTGGAGGCGTTTTATACCTCCATTGCACATGCCAGGCCGTTAAGTGTTGGATTGAATTGTGCTTTGGGCGCCAGCGAAATGCGTCCTCATATTGCAGAGCTTTCGCATATCGCCTCCTGTTATGTATCCGCATACCCTAACGCCGGGTTACCCAATGCCATGGGCGAATATGATGAAGATCCGCATCAAACAGCTCATTTTTTGGAAGATTGGGCGAAAGAAGGCTTTGTGAATATAGTAGGTGGCTGCTGCGGCACCACACCCGATCACATAAAACATATAGCCGATGCGGTGAAAGATATTAATCCGAGGGCGTTGCCAGTAGTAGAGAAGGAGTTAATTTGAAAATGCGGTTACCCAAAAAGTACCGTATCGCTTTTTTCACTTACCTCTCAGCGAATAAGCTGTCAAGGGAGAATGGCGGAGAAGTTTTACCCCTTCATATTGAAGACAAGAATTGCAATCTCAAAACTATAAAACAAACTAACTGCTGAAAACTGAGAGCTGACTGTTCAAAGCACATAGCACACCGCACAAAAAATTATTATGTCTGAATCTGTAAGTATAAAGCCATTCCTTCGCCTGTCGGGGCTTGAACCACTGGTAGTTCGCCCTGAATCAAATTTTGTTAATATAGGCGAAAGGACCAATGTAACCGGATCTAAAAAATTTGCCCGTCTTATCAGGGACAACAAATATGAAGAAGCACTCAGTGTTGCCCGCCAGCAGGTAGAGAACGGCGCCCAGGTACTAGATATTAATATGGATGATGCGCTACTGGATGGCGTTAAAGCTATGACCACTTTTATCAACCTTGTACAAAGCGAGCCTGATATTGCCAAAATCCCTATCATGATTGACAGTTCAAAATTTGAAATCATTGAAGCAGGATTGAAATGTGTGCAGGGAAAGTGTATTGTAAATTCCATCTCCATGAAAGAAGGAGAAGAGAAGTTTATACAACAGGCAATAATTTGCCAGAGTTATGGTGCAGCGGTAATAGTTATGGCTTTTGATGAGCAGGGGCAGGCAGATACCAAAGAACGTAAAGTAAATATTTGCCATCGCGCCTATAAGATACTTACCAAACAGGTAGGCTTTGACCCTCAGGATATTATTTTTGATCCCAACATTTTTGCCATAGCTACAGGGCTTGAGGAACATAACAACTATGGTGTTGATTTTATTGAAGCCACCCGCGAAATAAAAGAGCTGATGCCACTATGTGGTGTAAGTGGCGGCGTAAGCAACCTTTCGTTTTCTTTTAGGGGTAATGAGCCTGTGCGTGAAGCCATGCACTCTGTATTTTTATACTATGCCATAAAAGCAGGAATGAATATGGGCATTGTAAACGCCGGGCAGTTGGTCGTGTATGATGAGATAGAGCCTGCACTTCGCGATATGTGTGAAGATGTAATTCTCAACCGCAATAACGACAATAATGAAGCCACTGAAAAACTGATTGCCTTTGCGGAAACGGTAAAAGCTAAGGGTAAGGTGGAAGTCAAAGATGAAGGCTGGCGCAAAGAATCTGTGGAAGAAAGATTAAAGCACTCGCTCATCAATGGTATTACAGATTATATAGATGCCGATACAGAAGAAGCAAGATTAAAATATCCCAAACCATTAGATGTAATCGAAGGCCCATTGATGGATGGGATGGGTGTGGTAGGCGATCTGTTCGGCGCCGGAAAAATGTTTCTGCCACAGGTGGTGAAGTCTGCCCGTGTGATGAAAAAATCCGTAGCCTGGCTTACCCCTTACATTGAAGAAGAAAAAAAGAGCAACCCTGTCGCGCAGGAGGGCAATACCCCGAAAATTCTGCTTGCCACAGTAAAAGGTGATGTGCACGATATTGGTAAAAACATAGTTGGAGTGGTATTAGGATGCAATGGTTATGATATCATTGACCTGGGGGTGATGGTACCAACTGATAAAATATTAGATACAGCAGAAAAGATAAATGCCGATATCATTGGCGTAAGCGGACTGATTACACCATCATTAGATGAAATGGTAAATGTTGCCCATGAAATGAAGCGAAGAGGAATGAATAAACCATTACTGATTGGCGGCGCCACTACTTCCCGTGTACATACTGCTGTAAAAATAGCACCCCAATATGATAAAGGTGTAGTACACGTACTGGATGCCAGCCGCAGCGTAACCGTTGCCGGCGCTCTGCTTAGTGCAGAACAGAAACCGGAATTTTTAGAAAAAACAAAGGAAGAGTACAAGAAACTAAAAGAGGATTTTGAGAATAAAAGACCAGTTAAACAATACCTGCCCTTTGAGGAAGCCCAGGCAAACAAAATAAAAATTAAATGGGAAAATTATACGCCGCCTGCACCCACATTTACCGGCACCAAAGTTTTTCATAATTATAGTTTAGCTGAAATTCGCACCTATATTGACTGGAAACCTTTCTTTATTTCCTGGGAGTTGCACGGTAATTTCCCTGCAATTCTTACCGATGAAAAAGTAGGAGTGGAAGCTACTAAGTTGTATAATGATGCCAACAAACTGCTCGATACAATCATTAAAGAAAAATGGTTAACAGCTCAGGGAACCATTGGCTTTTGGCCTGCCTGCAGCGATGGAAAAGATACAATCACCGTAAATGATAACGGGTTATTAATTCATCTTGAATCACTGCGGCAGCAGATCAAAAAAGCGGCTGGTCAGCCAAATCTGAGTTTGAGCGATTTTATAAAACCTGGCAACCCCTCTCCAACCTTTTCAGATTTCATTGGCGCCTTTGCCGTAACTATTAAAGGCATTGAGCCACATCTGGAACGATTTATTAAAGAACACGATGATTATAATAAAATCATGTTACAGGCTTTAAGCGATCGTTTGGCAGAATCATTTGCAGAATGTTTACATGAAAGGGTGCGCAAAGAATTTTGGGGCTATGCAAAAGATGAACATTTTACTAATGACGAACTGATAAAAGAAAAATACCAGGGAATACGTCCTGCACCAGGCTATCCCGCATGCCCCGATCATACGGAGAAATACAAACTCTTTAAGTTGCTTGGAGGTGAAGAAGCAACAGGCATCCATCTTACCGAGTCACTTGCCATGTATTCTGCGTCATCTGTGTGTGGCTGGTATTTCAGTCACCCGCAGAGCCAATACTTCGGTATTGGTAAAATACAACCAGATCAGTTTGAAAATTATATGCAACGTAAAGAGATGAGCAGAGATGAAATGGAACATTGGCTGAGGGCTGTGACAGAGTGATGGCAGCCGGTAACAGGCATATTAGTTAGGAACGGAGACTTTAGTCTCCGAAGAACATATATAGTCCGAAGTCGGAGACTTCGGACAGCAAAGACAGCAACAAGTCTCCGACTTCGGACAGCATTTAACAGCGTTTACAGCACTTACTTTCGCATCGAAAAATAAAATACGTTTATAATGAATTTCAAAAATATCAGGTTAGTTGCTGCAGACATGGATGGCACTTTGCTAAATTCAGCCAAGAAACTCCCCGAAAATTTTTTACCGGTTTTCAGGCAGTTGAAAGAAAAAGGTATTTTATTTGCTGCGGCAAGTGGCAGACAGTTTTATAACATCCAAAATCAATTTACTGCAATCCAAAATGAATTGATCTTTATTGCCGAAAATGGAAGTTATGTTGTATATCAGAATCAGGAATTACTTGTACAGGCTTTAGATAAGGGAACCGTTGATCGGCTTATTGTTATAGCAAGGGAAATACCTGATGCCTTCATTATTTTATGTGGGAAGAAACAGGCATATATAGAAAATGATAATGCCGGGTTTAACGAGCATGTAAAAATGTATTACGATCGCTGTAAACTTGTAGATAATTTGCTTGAAGTATATGATGATGTGTTTCTTAAAATTGCAATTTGTGATTTTGCAGGGTCTGAAACCAACAGCTATATGTATTTTAAACACCTGGAACCGGAACTGGAAGTAAAAGTATCAGGCAAAATCTGGCTTGATCTTTCGCATAAGCTGGCAAATAAAGGAAGAGCGATTAATGTGATTCAAAAGTATTTTGACATTGACGTTAATCAAACAATGGTTTTTGGCGATTATTTAAATGACCTTGAAATGATGAATGAAGGATATTACAGCTATGCCATGGACAATGCACATCCTGAAATAAAAGCCGCTGCCCGATTCAGTACGAGTTCCAACGACGAAAACGGGGTAATGCAGATTTTAGAAAGCCGGGTATTAGAAAAGCAGGTTTCAAACATATAGCGAAACCAATTTCACCTGACGTCAACTTTTTAGCCACTATCATGTATATTAATTACTATGCTTAACAGAAGAAGCCTTTTAAAATTAAGCAGCGCAACTGCTATTAGTGCCTTATTACCTGCAACCAACCAGGCAGCCCAAAAAAATAATTCTGCATCATTTCGATTCTGTCTTAATACCAGTACCATAATGGGACAAAACAGAGGACTGCTTGAATATATTGAAATAGCTGCAAGATCTGGTTACGATGGTGTAGAGCTTTGGGTAAACGACATAAAAGAATATCTAAAAAAAGGGAATACTATTGATACGCTGACAAAATTTATTGCAGATAAAGGATTAAAAGTAGAAAATGCTATCAGCTTTACCTCCTGGATGGCAAACGACCCCGAAAAAAGAAAAAACGGGTTAAAGCAACTGGAAGAAGAAATGAAAATAATGTCTGATATCGGTTGCCAATATATAGCTGCTCCACCTATGGGAGTGGAGCGGGGTATAGCAATAGATTTTCAGGAAGCCGGGAGGTATTATCGTGATACCCTGCAGCTTGGCAGAAAATATGGTGTAATGCCGCTACTCGAATTTTGGGGCGCCTCGGGTACGTTGTACAATCTTGGCCAGTCGCTTGCCATTGCAGCAGCAGCAGACGACCCCGATGCAAGGATACTGCCCGATGTATATCATCTTTTTCGAGGTGGCTCAGGATTCCATGGATTAAAACTGGTTAGCGGCAATGCTATAGATGTGATTCATTTCAATGACTATCCGGGAAATAAGCCTGCAATTAAACAGAACGATAGCGACCGGGTATATCCCGGAGATGGAATTGCTCCATTAAATCTGGTTCTTCAATATTTGCAGGCAATGGGAGGCACAAAAGTTCTTTCTCTTGAACTATTCAATAAAACATATTGGAGCCAGGATCCGCTGACTGTAGCCAAAACAGGATTGCAAAAAATGAAAACACTGGTTGCTGCGGTGATGTAAGTCGCAATAATGTGAAAAAACCAGCGTGAGAAAATAATCAATGAGGATACAATTCAAATTCTCTCAACTTTCCGGATAGCGTTACGGGTTTTTGTATTTTCGCAACAATTGTAGCTTATTATGTCTGATAAAAAAGTTCGTGTACGGTTTGCCCCCAGTCCTACAGGAGGTCTTCATCTTGGTGGTGTAAGAACGGTATTATATAATTATTTGTTTGCTAAACACAATAATGGTGTATTTATTCTGCGTATTGAAGATACCGATCAGAGCCGGTTTGTGCCAGGCGCAGAAGCATATATATTCGACTGCCTTAAATGGGCAGGGCTGGAGCCCGATGAAAGCGTAATACATGGCGGAAACTATGGTCCCTACCGCCAGAGTGAACGTAAAGCACAATACAGGCAATATGCGGAAAAACTCATCGCTGACGGATATGCTTATTATGCTTTTGATTCTCCTGAGGAGTTGGAAAAAATGCGTATTGATTGTAAAACAGATCAAAACCCATCACCACAATACGATCGTTTCACCCGAAGTAAAATGCGAAACTCTCTGACGTTATCTTTTGAAGAAGTTAGTAAATTACTGAGTACGGATACTCCACATGTTATCAGGATAAAAATGCCGGAAAATGAGGTGGTATCATTCACCGATATGATACGGGGAGAAGTAAGTTTTGATACTTCACTTGTAGACGATAAAGTATTGATGAAAGCCGATGGCATGCCCACTTACCATCTTGCAGTAGTTGTAGATGATTACCTGATGCAGATCACGCATGCTTTTCGTGGCGAAGAATGGCTTCCAAGTTCTCCTGTACATATTTTATTGTGGAAATATCTTTTCGGGCTTAATGCCATGCCGCAATGGGCACACTTGCCGCTGATACTCGGTCCCAATGGTAAACTAAGTAAAAGAGATGGCGCAAAATATGGCTTCCCTGTTTTTGCAATGAACTGGACTGATCCAAAAACAGGAGAACTTACCGAAGGATTTAAAGAAAAGGGATTTTTAAAGGAAGCCTTTATCAACCTGCTTGCGGTACTGGGATGGAATGACGGTACTGAGCAGGAAATTTTTGCAAAAGAACAGTTAATAGAAAAATTCTCCATAGAAAGAATACATAGTGGTGGTGCCAGGTTTGATTACGAAAAAGCAAAATGGTTCAATCATGAATGGATTAAAAAATTACCTGCAACTGATTACATGCCGGAGGTAAAACAATTGTTTGAGCAGAAGGGAATTGTTATCACTGATGAAAATAAGCTTAGCAAAGTATTGGAACTGGTAAAAGAAAGATGTCATCTGCTCCCCGACTTTGTACAACAGGCATCATTCTTTTTCTCCAGGCCTGATTCTTTTGATACAGATGCTATAAAACCCAAATGGAATGAAGCTAAGCGATTGTTTTTTGCGGAGATTGTCAGAAATTTTGAACTGACAGGTCTATGGAATGCCCCTGAACTCGAACACAACTTTAAAGAAATTGCCGCGGCAAACCAGATTAAGCCCGGAGAAGTATTATTGCCATTGAGAATTATGCTTGTTGGCGGAAAATTTGGTCCGCATGTTTTTGATATTGCCCAAATACTGGGTAAGGAAGAAACGATTGCCAGAATTAAACTTGTATTATCATTGTTATAAATACGCTTAAGTTGTAATATAAAAATAATTAACCTTAAGTCAATATTTGTCTGTTAGTCATTTCGTATCTTGAAACTGTACAGCAAAGAATCCCTGTTCATTTTGAAATTCCAATTTAAATTCAAATAATATGAAAAAAATCTTAGTTGCAGTAGATTTCTCTGAGTCCTCAGTAAACGCCGCACGCTATGCTTATGAAATTGTAAGACATACACCGGCTACTTCACTTACATTATATTACGTATACGAACGAATGACTGCCGGATCAGACGGTACTCCGTTGCTGGTAGATAGTGATGCCAGGAAAACCATAGCAATGACTGCATTGCAAAACCTCAAATCGGAATTAGGTGAAGCACCCGGAGTGATTATAGATATTGTAGCTGAAGAAGGCACACTGGCTTCATCCCTGGAAAAATATGTTCAGCACCTGGGTATTGACCTGGTGGTAATGGGTATTACAGGAAGCACAAGACTAGAGCAAATCATTATAGGAAGTAATACATTAAATGTAATTGCGAAAGAAAGCTTTCCGGTGTTAATAGTGCCCCCGGATGCAAGATATAAAAAAGTTGATACCGTAGCATTTTCCACCGATCTGAAAGATGTAGCCGGCACAACACCACTTAAATCACTGAAATCATTCATTCAATTACTGAATGCAGGTTTGTATGTTGTTCATGTGGAGACAGAGTATAATGCCATTCCGCCTGCAGCTCAAAAAGAAAAAGAAAAGCTGGAAGACATGCTGAAAGAATTTAATCCACGTTATTTTATAATTCTTGAGGAAGATTTTACTAGTGCTATGGAAAAATTTATTGATGAATACCATCCTGATATTTTTATTACCGTACCACGGAAGCATTCTTTCCTCAGCAGGCTGTTTAAAGAACGTTATACAAAACGACTGGCATACAACAGTTCAATACCCATTCTTGCTATTCACGCAAAGAACGCTTAGAACAAGATTTTTCATACTATGATCAAATTTCGGTATAACAGATTACAAGTGTTTTTGAGCAATTCACTAAAATAAATAGCTCCTATATACATTTTTCGGCTGTAGATAAATCTTTGTTTAACAATTTTACAATCCCGGGTGATGGTTTTTTGACTGTCATCCGGAATTAAAAGACAGGAGATTTCATGACAGCATCATTACCCAAATCAAAATATACTGAAAACGAAAAGCTCTGGACTGTAGTTCCAGGCGGAAAAATGGATCAGTTGGTAAATAACAGTTCACCGGTAAATAAATCCACCTATCAGCACCTGCTAAATCGCTTCAGACAAATTCTAGATCATTCAGTTGCCGATATTGACTATGACGATACCCTTCTTTCGTACACAGACAGGATGAAATTATTTACCGGCAGGTAACCCGGTAATCATAACGATTAAACAGATTGTTTTTTTCGGCAGATTTTATAATGATGCCCTCATTGTAAGTTTAAAGGGAACTTCAATATGCTTTTTTTCGCCAGATAATACAAGTTTAGCAGCCTGTACTCCCATTTCATAAAAATCAGTAGATATTGTGGTAATTCCGGATAAAATTATTTTTTTCATTACAGTTTCGTTGTAAGAAATAACACCTACCTGCTTCCCAACTTTTACTTTCATAGATACCAGTCTTTCAATAAGTGTTACAAGATCAGCCTCCATCAGGTTGATATACACTTCTCCGCTGCTGATAGGCTCTATTGCTATATCATGTACAATTTTTTGTGTGAAAGCATACTCCTGACAAAAACGATTGAATCCCTTAATGATTTCCTGCGGAAAATAACTTTTCTCCGGAAAAATTATTTTAAGGGTATGATACTTTGCCAGGGGTTTCACGGCCTGCTCCAATGCATGATAAATATCCTTCTCAAAATTTTCATATACCCCTGCATATTCGCCCCCTACAGAAGGCAGGCTTTTGTCGAGCAGAATAAGTTTATGTTTTGGAATAGCATTGATAATTTGATGGGCATTCTCACCTCCTTCAATAAAATGGGGTATAATTACAAAATGTGAATAATCTTCTTTAGCATTATTGAGCAATTTTCTGAATAAAGCAAAATCATTATTGTAGATATAAAAATCTATGGCAACATTTTCACCCAGGGTTTGCACAAAAGCATCATATACTATTTTTTTGTGGGCGCTAAGCTTATTGAAAAGCAACATCACACGCTGTGTTTGGCGAATATTATCATTTACAATATAATATCCTTTACCGGGCACAGAACCCAATACACCAATTTTCTTCAGATGTTTATATCCCTTTTCGGCAGTATCTCTGGACACTTCAAGTTCAAAGCTCAATTCATTTATTGAGGGTACTATATCATCTTTTTTGAGTTTACCTGCTTCAATTGCATTTAAAATTGAATGGGTAAGCTGAAGGTATTTGGGTGTAGAAGAAAATTCATCTACCTGCACATTTGCAAAAAAACTCCGGAATTTCATAGCCTATCCAAATGAACAACAAATATAGCAGTATATGATTGTTGTGTGCTATAAAAAATTGCAGTCAGTTCATTATTTCGAATGTTGTGATTCATTTATCCGATCAAGCTCTTCCAGGGTCCAGGGATCCCATCTTCTGCCAACGATGTCTCTTACTTTTTTTATATCCTGCGGATGTATCGTGGACGCTTTATTGCCGAGATTAGTTCGGATATAGCTCAATACTTCGGCAAGCCATTCGTCTTCACTGTTGAGTTGTGGTGGCATTATACTCGGATATTCTTTACCATCAACAGGACCCTTTAATCCACTTAATACTATTCTAATCAGCCTGGAGGGATCTCCATTCACGCGGGGCGATCCGGCAAGTGGTGGGGCAACCCTATCAGATCCGCCAAATTTCAAGCCTTTGCCATCGTTGCCATGACAGGAGGAGCAGAGGGATTTAAAATTTTCAGCACCCTTCAACACAATAGCCTTATCTGCTTCAGTAAGATTATCAGTATTGACATGTACAGCCAGAGAAGTAGTGAGATGACCAATAGTAACCTGTGCTGCCTGGTATATCATCCCGGCCCGGCTGGTATCGGAAGCCACTGTTTCTTCAAGTATGGGTCTGGCAATATTTGCTGTACTATACCTAAGCGATTGTACGAGTTGTGTCCTTACATCTACATCAGGATCATTTGTCATTTGCACCAGGGCTTTCATTATCCCGGCATCATTATCTTTAATGAACGGCTCACTGATCCAAATTGCCATTTTTCTTAATTCCGGATTGCCGTCTTTCATTACTTCGAGCAGCAAGGATTTATCCGCAGCGTGTAATCCTTCCAGGGTCCAAAGTGCGTGTATCCTGCCCTGCAGGGTGGGCTTTTCTTTCCAGAACATCAGTTTATCTAACAATGAAGATCTTTTAAGTACAATATCTTTTAAAGCAGGTACTACTGACTGCTCATTGCGAACGATTAAAAGCCTTTGTGCATTATCGCGCCACCAGCCATTAGGATGGGAGAGCAATGCGACCAATTCCTGAGGTGAAGCGCTCAGCAAATTGGGTTTTTGTGTATCAGGCGGTATTGATTCGTGAACTATACGATATATTCTTCCTTTTCCAATGTGTCTGTCGAGGCCATACCTCAATATCTGCGGGCGTATATACGAGGAAGGACCAGTCCAGTTGCCTTCCTGAATAATGCCATGATACATATCTACGATATAAAGGCAGCCATCCGGTCCGGTGGCAGTATTCACCGGTCGAAAGTTCATATCGGTTGACGCTAAAAATTCTGCTTTGTCATAAGCATTTTTAACCACTCTTACACCCTCTCTTGTAAATACTTTTGCTCGGCGAATGAGCCTGCCTACGGGTTCGCAGATAAACAAATCCCCTTTCATAGTTTTTGGCAACCTGTCACCACGAAATATCGTTTGTCCGCAGGATGCGGTGAAATGATTTAAGGTACTATCCTCTCTTAATCTTTTTTTACCCCCTTCTATATCCGGTGTGGCAATAATTGGCCAGGGAGAATGAAAATCACCTTCGTATTGTGCCTCTTCAAATTCAAGCTCACCATATGCAGGCATTTGCTGAAAGCCTAATGCTGCAACTTCACCACCCGCAGAGGAAAGGAATAATCTGCCGTAATCATCATAAGCCATTCCCCATTGCCCGTCCGGCACATCAATCAGGCTGTCTATTTTCAACTTATTACCATCCCATTTGTATCTCAACTGCCGGCTGGTATATATCCAGTTATCAAGGTTCCACATCAGCCCGCTGCGCTGGTGTTCCAGGTTGCGGGTATCTTTTGTATCATCGTGATAAACCTGTACTTTTTCATCTGCCACACCATCATTGTTGGTGTCTCTGTAGCTATACAGATTGCTGGAATAGGTTTCTGCCACAATCAGCCTGTCGTCAATTGCAAGCATCATACGTGGCAATACCAGGCTGTCAATAAATACGGTTCGCTTATCCATCCTGCCATCACCATCGGTATCTTCCAGGCGAACGATTTTACTAACGGGCTCATTTTCGTTCGTACCATTGATATCCTGCATATAGGAAACCATTTCAGCTACATATAATCTTCCGTTTGCATCCCATTCTATAGCTACCGGCTCTTCAATCATAGGCTCACTGGCAACCAGTTCCACTCTGTATCCTTTAGGAAGATGCATGGACTTCATACTTTCCTCGGGCGAAAGTTGTTGTGGAGAGGGATGTGTAATCACCGGTGGCCGCACAGCAGCCATCTCAGGTACATCATCAAAATTCTTAAGTGCACAGGAATCCGCAGTTACAGCAATGACTGACAGTAAAAGGAAGGTACTAAATTTCATCTCCGGGATTTTTTACAGAGTTATCGTATATCCCTTAGGAGAAAGCAATGAATGCCCAATACTGAACAGATAATATAAACTTTCGAAGCTATGAAGACCCGTATTACCTGCAACTAAAAATGAAACTGCCTGCTTCTATATTCTTTTTCAATATTCCTCCCGCTGCAGGCTGCAACTGGCCATCGAGATAGATCTGCAAAGAAGGATCAACAGAAAGCATAACTGTTGCCGAACTGTTTGGCGGGATAGTTACCTGGTATTCAATACCCTTTGCCACTCGTTTCCAGGAAGATTTGATCGTGCCGTAAGGTCCGTTATGTGATGCTTCAAAATGATCGAGCCCGTTTACAAAATGCGGTTCAAGCAGTATATGCTTAAAACCAGGGTGCTGCGGATCAGGCTTAATCCCGCCAGGCGCTTTATACAACCAGGCTCCTATCTCACCAAACATAATATGATTCATCGAAATATCAGACTTGGCATCAATTGGCCAGTTTTCATACAATGTAGTGGCGCCGTTCACGATCCACCATCCCCAGGAGGGATAGGTTTCCTGTGAGGCAAGGGTATAGGCAATATCGGGGTAACCATTTTCGCTTAAAGCATTCAGTATGGCTTTTGTACCGAGCAAACCCACATCAAGATGATTACCATCTGCTCTAACCCGTTCGGCAAGATTTGCAGCAATCTTTTGACGCAGACTTTCAGGTGCAAGTCCCCATTGCAGGGGAACACTGAGTTCTGTTTGCAAACCCTGGCCATATATGCCCGTAGCTCTATTCAGGTATTTTCCGTTTAGGGCTTTTTTTATTTTATCAGCCAGCGTGGCATATTTTTTAGCATCCGCCAGCTTACCCAGTATTGCTGCAGCTTTCGAAAGAATACTTGCATCCACAAAATAATAAGCCGAAGAAGTAAGCTCAACAGGCGTTTTAGATTTTACTGGCACCCAGTCTCCCAGCCCCCAGGAAGTAAGCCCCGAAGGATACAATTCATTAATATGATCCACATAACGTTTGATGTTATCATAGCAGTCGCTCAGCAATCTGATATCACCATAAAACAAATAAATATTCCAGGGTATCACAGCAATAGTGCTTGTCCAGTCCGGGCCGTTTGCCCATTCGTATCCCCAGCCGCTGGTTGGGATAATCGAAGGTAATACCCCGTTGGGCTGCTGTTCGTCGCGGTGATCGGCAAGCCATTTTTCATATACAGTAATACCGTCAAAATTGTATAACCCTGTTTCAATAGCAATTTGTGCATCGCCTGTCCACCCGTTTTTTTCACGCTGTGGACAATCCGTAGGATAGCCGAAGAGGTTAGATAAATAGGAATTACAGGTAGCCTGCGAAATCTTATTTAGGATCTCATTTGAGGCATGAATATTTCCCATCGGTGGCACATCACTGTGCATAAAATATCCTTTGAGGCTTGTTGCTGTGAGTGTGACAGGCTTGTTGCTGGTTACCTCCACATACTGGAAACCCTTGTAATTGAAATGTGGCATAAAATGGTCTTCCCCCTTCCCGCTAAGTATCAGGATATCTGTTTGAAAAGGATCACTGTCGTCTGTAGGGCGATAATGCACATCTATATTGGATTGGTCTACCCGCCCGTTGGGATATAATCTTTCGCCGTGCTTCAGGCGAACTGTTGTTCCTTTTTCACCGCGAATATGAATTTCGCTTACTCCCGCTATATTTCTGCCCAGGTCAAAAACATATACACTATCACTTATCTTATTCAGGTGCTTCGCCGGTATTGCTACCACGTTTCGGATAGGGTGCAGCGCCTGCGCTACAATATGCTGCGACGGTGCTGAACGGTAAATGACATTTTTCCAGGCGGTATCAACAAAATCTGCCGTATTCCATCCGGGAATTTCAAGCCGGGCATCATAATGTTCTGCCGTATAGATGCTGTTAAAAGTTATAGGGCTTAAGGTGGTTTTCCAGTCTTTGCCGGAAGTAACTGTTTCTACTGATCCGTCTTCGTAAGTAATGCGGAGATCCATACAAAATGCAGGACGGTTTCTCCAGGGCGCTTCATGAAAATACCATACAGCCGTAGACTGATGGTTGTACCAGCCGTTACCAAGCAATACACCAATTGCATTTTGCCCCTGTTGCAGTTGAGGTGTTACGTCATAAGTTACATACAGGGTGCGCCGGTCAAACCGGGTATACATCGGGTCAAGCCGGTGGTTGCCGATCTTTTCTCCGTTGATATATAATTCATATAAACCTGCAACAGCTATATAAGCACGGGCTGTTTTTATTTTTTTATCCAAAGAGAAAGATTTCCTGAAATATGGCGCAGGTTTAGTATTAATATCCCTGCTGTCGCTTATCCAGGCGCCTTTCCAGTTGCCCTGTTGCATCATACCTGTTTCAAAGCTGGCAACCGTTTGTATTGACGAAGGTCTGCCGTCTTTATCCCATACTTTTACTGCCCAAAAATATTTTGTAAAAGGAGTTAATGCCTTTCCACCATAGCTTAACAGTTGAATGTCTTTAGTCATCTTGCCGGTCTGCCATACATTCCCTGTTCCTTTTGCCACGGCAATGGAATCTGGTCCCACAAACAACTGGAATGCCGTTTGTTTCGCACCTTTCCTTTCGTCCTGCAGTTTCCAGCTAAGCCGTGGAATAGCTGCATCAATTCCCAGCGGATTGATTAAATACTCACATTTCAAATCAACCGGGCGACAGGGAGATTGTGCGTTGGTTAAATAAGAACAATGTAACAGAACCAGGAAGTGAAAGCTATACCTAAAAAAATGCATTTTAAAATGTTTAGAAAATCAAGGTATATAAAAATCAGTATAGAGCTATCCTTTACCATCATGCTACCGGAGCAGTTCGTCCAGTGTGACTTTTTTATACTGGAATAAGTTTTATCTGAATTTGAAGAATCGGTTGCCAGATTTGCGGGGGAATAGTAACCCGGGCAAACATTTATATCAAGCAAATCCGTATGAGTATGAATCCACCCGTATGACAGGTTGTATTGGTTGGTGTTTTACAATTAACTACTCACAATATCATATCCGGAATATTTAAAGTAGCAGCCACTGATGTTTTTTAATTCTGTTAAGAGGGTTTCAATACCAACCCCTCCGTCGGAAGATATACAACATAATGATCGGCACAAATAACATTGTACTTACGGAAATATAAAAGCCCCATTTATTATGCAGCAGCGGAATAGTTTCAAAGTTCATTCCAAATATTCCGCCGATAACGGTAGCCGGCGCCATCAGACAGGTTGCAATTGCCATCACTTTCATCACTTCATTCATGCGGAGGTTGACATTGTTGATGTATATATCCTGCATACTCATCATCATATCGCGATAGTTCTCAGTAAAATCATAAGCCTGAACTATATGATCATACACATCTTTGAAATACTTTGTGGTGCGGTCTTCGAGTAAATCGCTTTCGCTTCTTATAAAACCATTCACCAGCTCTCTCACCGGGGCAATATTTCGTTTCATTACAATCAGCTCCTTCCTCAACTGGTTGATCCGTGCCAGCGACCGGGTGTTGCTCCTGCGTATGACTTCTTCTTCAAGCAATTCAATTTCTTCTCCCAATCTCTCCATAACCACAAAATAATTATCTACAATCATATCAAGCATGGCATAGCACAGGTAGTCTGCTCCTCGTTGCCGTATCTTGCTGTTGGTCATCCTGAGCTTATTGCGCAGCGGGTCAAACACATCTCTTGAACCATCTTCCTGGAAAGAAATTACAAAATCCGGCCCCAATGCAATACTGATTTGTTCGGTTTCAACCGTATGGGTAGTAGCATTAAAATACAACATATTTAAAAGACAGAACAGAATCCCTTCCACGTCATCCATTTTTGGGCGTTGCCCCACACTCAGGATATCTTCCATTAACAACTGGTGGATACCAAACTCGCTGCAAACCGTTTCCACATCCTGTTTCCGCAATCCGTCAATATTGATCCAGGATATATGCTGATTCCCTTTATAAGCTCTGCATTGTTCTACTTGGGTAAGTATTTCCTCCTTTAATGACATCGCATCATAGTCATAGGCAAAAATTTTTACTTCGGTAGCTTCTTCACGAACAGGAGGCACAGTGGGATTGATCTGAAACAGTTCCCTGGTTCTTTGGGTTCCAAATAAAGAACCCAGCGGAATGTATTGTAGAATTTTCTTTCTGATCATCCGTTAGCGGTTGTTGAAAATATGTCAGCTAAACAATATAAATGAAAACAGTTAACTTATTTATCCCTGCCGGCACTAACAGCAGTTTCAAGAGTAAGAATATCCCGGTCGAGCAGGTATAGTCCGCCTTTGTCATCCCCTATGAGTTTCAATTTGTCTATTACACGTCTCGCCAGTGCCTCTTCTTCTATCTGTTCACTCACATACCATTGCAGGAAATTGTGTGTAGTATAATCCTTTTCCTTCAGGCATATATCTACCAGTTTGTTGATTTCTGTACTCACATGGATTTCGTGGTTTAAAACCTGTTCAAAAAGTGGCCGAATGCCCTTGTACTTAAATGCAGGTTGAGGCAAAGCCGGGATAATTCCATGTCCGCCCCTTTCGTTGAGGAACTTTATCAGCTTTAGCATGTGAATTCGTTCTTCATCAGAATGCTTATACAGGAAATTGGATATGCCGTTATATCCTTCCACTTCCGTCCAACTGGCCATTGCCAGGTATATCTGCGAAGATTCGGCTTCGAGCTGAACCTGCTGATTGAGCGCTTTTTCAATTTTTGCAGAGATCATAGTCCTAAGTATTTGAATGTTTACAAAATGATACAAGAATGGTCTGTCCGAAAATACACAATCAGTATTGGTTTACCTAATTGT
>JAFDXG010000097.1 GCA_018268105.1 Bacteroidota bacterium
GAAATTTCGCCCTTGCAATTACAAATTACAAAGTTTGTGAAATGGATGGCAGTGATTGGTATTGCTGTTTTCTTAATGGTGTGGGCTTATAGCTTTTGGCAATCAAGAGATATTGTTCAAAGTTTGTTGGCAGGATTAACTCTGGCAATGTCCATTTTACCCGAAGAAATTCCAGTTGCTTTTACCACTTTTATGGCTTTGGGTTCTTGGAAATTGATGAAACAAGGTGTTATCATCAAACGAAGCAGTATTGTAGAAACTTTAGGAAGTACAACTGTAATATGCACCGACAAAACGGGTACGATTACCGAAAATTCAATGAAGCTAAAGGCTCTTTTTGATTTTAAATCCAATCGGGTTTTTGATGATAAAAATTTTGATAAGCTGGAGCTTTCCCAACTCATTCCATTTGCCATGTGGAGCAGTGAACCCGTCCCTTTTGACCCGATGGAAAAAACACTGCACAAGGTATATGAAGAAACGCAAACTTCTGACCAAAGAAAAGATTTTCAAATGATACACGAATATCCGTTAGAGGGCAAACCACCGATGATGACCCATATTTTTGAAAACAATTCGGGTGAACGAATTATCGCTGCCAAAGGTGCACCAGAAGCTATTCTAGAAGTATCTCAACTTTCTGAAGATAAAAAAGAAAATCTTAGACAACAAATTCAGGACTTCGGAAAACAAGGTTACCGGGTATTGGGCGTTGCCAAATGTGATTTTGAAGGAAATGATTTCCCTGAAAAACAACAAGATTTTAAGTTTGAATTTTTAGGATTTACCGTCTTTTACGATCCGCCAAAAAAGAACATTCAGCAGGTTTTCAAAAAAATATACGATGCAGGAATAAAAGTAAAAGTAATTACAGGCGATAATGCTGATACCACAAACACCATTGCCCAACAAGCCGGTATTAAAAATAATATTCCTGCCGTTACCGGCTCTGAAATAGCAAATCATTCAGAAACTGAACTGATGACACTTTCAAACGAAACTACTTTATTTACTCGTATGTTTCCCGAAGCTAAATTATCTGTGGTGAATGCTTTAAAACAATCAGGAGAAGTTGTGGCAATGTTGGGCGATGGTGTAAATGACGCACCCGCACTCAAAGCCGCACATATTGGTGTGGCAATGGGCAACAAAGGGACAGAAATTGCAAAAGCAGCGGCAGCTTTGGTCATTACCAACGATGATTTGGACAAACTCATTATAGGAATAGAAGCCGGCAGAAGAATTTATACCAATATCAAAAAAGCCATTCAGTATATTATTTCTATCCATATTCCTATCATCTTGACGGTTTCATTGCCTTTGTTTTTAGGTTGGATTTATCCCAATATTTTCACCCCAGTACACGTAATATTTTTAGAATTGATAATGGGGCCAACCTGCTCTATCGTTTATGAAAATGAACCGATAGAAAAGAATGCGATGCAGCAAAAACCTCGCAAAATGACAGAAACCTTTTTAAATTGGAGAGAATTAAGCATCAGCATTATTCAAGGATTGATGATAACTGTTGGTGTATTATTCGCCTATCAATTAGCTGTTCAAAATGGAGCAAGCGAAGAAAAAACAAGAGCAATGGTTTTCACCACACTCATCTTTGCCAATGTGTTTTTAAGTCTTACCAATCGTTCTTTTACTTACGGTCTTTTTGAAAGTTTTAAAAACAAAAACATCTTGTTTCCATTGATAATAGGAGCAACTTTAGTTTTGCTATTTGCCATTTTATACATACCGGTCTTTTCAAAATTCTTCCATGTGAGCAGTTTGAAATTAAAGGATTTGGGAGTCGCATTACTGATTGCAATGGTTTCAGTATTGTGGTTTGAGGTGTATAAATGGAGAAAAAGAAGGAGATAATCAAACTTGCTTCAAAAACTATTTGCACAATCAAAATATTAGTTCTACTTTTGTGAGTGAATACTAACTAACGTTAAAAATAATAGTATGGCAACATTTGAAAAAGAAACCAAATTCAATCTTGAAAATTCAATTGAATACACAGATGGAGGCGTTATCAGCAAACAGATAACTAAAAGCAAAGGTGGAAATGTAACCTTGTTTTCTTTTGACAAAGAACAAGGTTTATCAGAGCATAAAACACCTTACGATGCCATTGTGCAGATTTTGGATGGAGAAGCAGAAATAACGATTGCCGGAAAACTTCATCATCTAAAAAAAGGGGATTGCATTATTATGCCGGCTAATATCCCACACGCATTGAAAGCAGTTGAACGCTTTAAAATGTTGCTGACAATGATAAAAGAAGAATAATTCATATAACCATATTTAATATCAAACTTTGAATGAAAAATATTATAACAACTGAATTTATACTTTATGTAATTGACCAACAAAAAAGTACAGATTTTTACACAAAGCTTTTTCGTATAAATCCTGACTTGAATGTACCTGGAATGACTGAATTTAAACTTTCCGCAAACTGTAAGTTGGGACTTATGCCTAATAAAGGAATTGCCAAAATACTTTCGGACAAAACACCACATCCTGACCAAGGAAACGGCATTCCGAGATGTGAGCTATATTTTTATGTTGATAATATTGAATTTGAATTTGATAACGCAATGAAAATAGGAGCTAAACTTATTAGCCCGATAGAAGACAGGGATTGGGGCGACAGCGTTTGCTATTTTACCGATTTAGACGGGCATATTATCGCTTTTGCTCAAAGAATATAAATAAAAAGAAATAAAAAAATTTACCTCATTATGTTAGTGAATACTCGCAAACTTATATTCAGCCTGATAGTTTTGTCAGGTTGGAATATAGTCCAAGCTCAGGAGGTTTGGACTTTAAAACAATGTATTGACACGGCACAAGTCCATAACAAGACTTTACAAATCAATCGTAACAATATATCCATCAGTGAACAACGAAAAAAAGAAGCACAAGCTAACCTCATTCCAAAAGTTACTGCCAATGCCGATTACAAGTATTTTATGGAA
>JAFDXG010000098.1 GCA_018268105.1 Bacteroidota bacterium
CGTAAAACCATTGAACGTCGTCTTGCCAACGGTGGCGGACATACAGGTTGGAGTAAATCATGGATTATAAACTTTTATGCCAGATTACTCAATGGCAACGAGGCGGGAAAACAGGTGCAGTCGCTCTTCGAACACAGCACACTTAATAGTCTTTTAAGCACACATCCTCCATTTCAGATTGATGGCAATTTTGGCGGGGCTGCGGGAATTGTGGAAATGTTATTACAATCTCAAAACAACGAATTACATATACTACCTGCTCTGCCGGATACATGGGATTCAGGGAGTATTAAAGGCATCAGGGCAAGAGGTGGATATACGTTGGAAATATCATGGAAGGATGTTAAACTTAGTACTCTTATAATTAACGCAGATCATTCTGGAATTTGCAGAGTAAGGTATAAGGATAAAGCGAAAGATTTGAAACTCGTAAAAGGAAAGAATGTTATAAAATGGTAAGGAATAAAAAATATTACAAGCATACCTATTAAATGTAAAAATTCATTGTTCCGAACCGAAGGTTGTCGGGGTGGAGAATTCCGGCTTCGTGCAAGAGTTTCTTTTTTTTATCATTTGGCTGTCTGGGTGATCCATCTCAAAGATTTGAAGTTCGTAAGCCCAGGCAGGCTGTCGGTATGTAAACTGTCAAATCCTGCACCCAAAATCACCTATTGAGAAATGCCAGACCTAAATGCTTGGTAAAGGCAATCTTCGGTATACCGGCTTCTCAAAACGATATGCATACGCAAAACTGTCGCTCTAGGTTCCATGAAGTGATGACTGTTTTGCAAAAAATAATTTTTTATATCTGCATTAAGTAGCTGCAAAATAACGCCATCCTGAAGCAGTTTAATTTCACCATCAATTAACTGATGGGCTGCCTCTTTATAGCGGCGCCAATTGCTGTGACACTCCCTTTTTCACTAATCATGTCAGCTTGTTTAAAGCTTGAACCTTATTCTAGGAGTAATAATCATTTTATTAACTTATCCGTTCATTAAACTCAAAAGTATTATAAAAGGGATCAATAATCCTCATAGTAAGCATAGTATCATCCCATTCCTGGCGATTAAGCCCCGGATTCATAAACATATAATGCTTATCCAGTAGTGATTGGTGATAAGCTTCAAGACCTGAAAAATCTGAAATGATTACTAACGCTCCCGGGCTGCATTCTCCGTGATGTTGTGAGAGATTAATCAGATTACCACGCAGTGAAATCTGCATATAAAACGGCGTCTCTTTCGGGTGAAGTTCCCATACTATAGTACAGCCCAACCAATTAATATAAAACTCAATTATTTTGTCATAATCGAAAACACGTAATACAGGAATAATTGTAGGCATTTTGTTTTTTTACGTGTAAAGTTTAACTTCCCAAATCTGACACAGATTTGTTGCGTCAATTTCAAGATGATATAGCATAATATGATTAACTTGTCGCTGAATATAAAAATACATTCTCTAATCAAAAAAACATATCCATTAAGAGATATTAAGAAACGTATAACATGCTTTCATTACTCCAACAACCCTGGCCCTGGTATATTGCCGGGCCACTAATAGGACTAACAGTTCCCCTATTGCTAATTCTCGGCAACAAAACCTTTGGTATTAGTTCCTCCCTGAGACATATGTGTGCTGCTATAATCCCTTCCGGTATTTCATATTTTAAATATGACTGGAAAAAAGAAAGCTGGAACCTTTTTTTTGTCGCCGGAATAATAGTTGGAGGATATTTAGCTGGCACCTTACTCTCTAACCCTGACCCTATTGTGGTAAACCCCAGGCTTGCAGAAAATTTGTCTGGCTTTGGCATTTATCGTTACGATGGAACTGTACCAGCAGATATTTTCAGTTGGCAACAATTATTTACAATTAGAGGTTTGGTAATGATAGTGGGTGGTGGATTCCTAGTAGGTTTCGGTACTCGTTATGCAGGCGGGTGCACCAGTGGACATTCCATTATGGGATTGTCAACCCTGCAGTGGCCTTCTCTAGCGGCCACTATATGTTTTATGGCAGGTGGTTTCTTTGTATCAAATCTTATTTTACCTTATATCCTTGCATTATAAAAAAAATATGGAAACAACTATTATAGAAAATAACACTGATTATGAAGTTCGCTCGCTTGATGCTATGTGTGTGAATGAAAGCCAGCTTCAACATAAGTGGTATCATAGTCTTAAATATCTTTTTACAGGTATCTTTTTTGGAATATTACTGGTAAAATCTGAAGTAGCAAGTTGGTTTAGGATACAGGAAATGTTCAGGTTGCAATCATTCCACATGTATGGTGTTATTGGTAGTGCAGTTGTAGTTGGTGCGATATCTGTGTGGCTGATTAAAAGGTTTAAAATTAAAACAGTGTACGGTGAGAAAATTGAATTTTCATCAAGGAAATTCAATAAAGGTCAGGTTTATGGCGGGTTAATTTTTGGTTGCGGTTGGGCTATTACCGGTGCCTGTCCGGGTCCTTTATATGCACTCATCGGTTCTGGTGCTACTGTGATTGTTGTGATGTTACTAAGCGCGATGGCGGGTACCTGGGTGTATGGAAAATTCAGGAATAAATTGCCGCATTAATAAATGAAATTAGGATTATTGGTCAGCTTTTAGCTTTAGTTTTCCCTCTTCAATACAATAGAATATTCTACAAACGATTCTCTTTTATCCATGCTATGGTTTCCCTTACACCCTCTTCCAGTGGACGAATCCTGTAACCTAATTCCTGTATAGCTTTTGAACTATCAAGTGCCCAATCAAATTTATATTTCGCTACCCAGTCGGGAGTAATCATTGGCGGTTTTCCTGTTAGTTTGGCATTAAGCAACATCAAACGACTTAAAATATCAAGGAAGAAAAAAGGTATATGTTTTAATTTCCTGTCTATACCGGTATACTTTTTTATCAGTGACATCAGTTCATTGAAGCTTGCATTTACCCCTCCAAGTATATATCTTTCCCCACTCCTACCTTTTTCCATTGCTGCTATATGACCATCCACCACATCATCAATAAAAGGGTAGGAGCCTATATCATTACCGCTACCGGGGATGATCTTCCAGTTTCCTTTTATATACATCTCCATGATTTTGGTAAAGGGGTTGCTACCAGTATCAAAACCCGGACCGTAAATGCGTGATGGATTAAGTATGGTAACATGCAACCCTTTTTCTGCATAACCCCGGGCAACTTTTTCGGATTCACTCTTGGTAGATTCATACAGGTTAAAGAAACCGGTAATTCGGGGGTCAGTTTCTGTCATAGGTTTTTCTTTGGAAGGTCCAATCACCCCTGCAGTTGAGGTATACACGATTTTGGAAATACCTTTTTCCTGCGCCGTTGCAAGCACGTTGTCGAGTCCTTTTACATTCAGTTTGAAAAATGTTGATGGGTCTTTGGCCCAAAGTCGGGCATATGCCGCAAGATGATACATCTGATCCACATTTTCCATGGCAGGCTTTAGTGAATCTGTATCGGTAATGTCTCCCAAAAATATTTTAATATTCGGCTTTTGAAATTCAGGAAGGGTGGGGGAGGTACGACATAATATGTGAACATGCTGCCCCTGTTCAGCAAGTTTTGCTGTAAGCTTTGAACCAATATATCCTGTAGCACCTGTAACTAAAATTGCCATACATAGTTTTGAGAAGTCAAAGTTATCGGGTTGCAGCAAAAATTTGAAATGTGCCTAACCAAAATGACTGGTAGGATTATACTATTAATGCAACAACATTTCTTTAGCTATGGTTACCGGCTTCTCTCCATTTTGGTTATAGGTTAATTTAAGTTCCTGTCCGCCACTGGCCTGGAAATATAACAGCCTGATTCTATGGAGTCCTTTTTTTAGTGCCAGGGTACAGTGCTTGGGATCTTCGCCATGAGTTCCGTCATTATCTATCACTTTCTTATCATTCAGCCATAATACAGTGCCGTCATCAGAATGAAGATTGAAAGTATAAATGCCTTCCATTGCTATATGCAAATAACCTTCAAAACTTAAACCAAAATTCTGCTTATCCTTTGACATTGAAAGATCTATTCCACTTATACCTTCTCCGGCAGGTCTTATACTGTTCATTGCAGCAACAGACGTGGGTGAACCGGTAAGGGTATAATAATGATATTTCAAACCTCCGGGTCTGGCATTGATTTTAATTGAATTTTGCCATTCGTATATTTCAGCTTTTGCTTCGGCTATTCCAGAGGGCAATATACCCTCTTCAAAAGCTGCTGCCTTTAGTATACTTGTTTGTGAAATTGTTATTCGTCCATTATATACCGGTGATGCTTCTGAAGGATCAGAACCATCAAGAGTATAATGCACAATCGTTCCGGGTTCAATTTTATTGATTTCAGTTATAGGTGTCAGCGCTCCTTTTTCGTAGTGTATGTTGATAGAAGGTTTAGCGGCAAAAGCACCTGCATTATTTACTTTCAAAACAAATGCATACTTGCTTTTGATTGTATTAGGATCAAACTCGGGGAACCTGATTTCAATATCCTTTCCTTTTTGGCGCCAGGTGAGAACAGTATGATTCTCCAAAAGTTCAATTATCGTACCGGCTGGCAATGTAATATTCTTCCACAAAAATATTTTACCGGAGGGCCATTGGGGAAGTATTGCATAAAGATTATTGGTGACAGGATTGTAGGTAAAGAAACTTTCTTTAACAGCATATCCCGGCTCGGGATCAACTGTCAATTTTAACATCAGGTCACCACCTGTTTTCCAGTCTGTATTGCCGGGTTTATAATCTCTTCTGCCTTCACTCCATTGCGACGGTGTTTTCCAGCGCCTGGTATTATATATGGCTTCACTATTTATTTTTATCCATTTTCCCATTTCAAGAAGCCTATCCTGCATTATTGGCGGGATCTTTCCATGTCTGTCTGGACCAATATCCAGCAAGAAATTACCACCCCGGCTCACTTTATCAATAAGGCTGATAAGCAGGGATTGGGTTGAATTATAATCCCAGGCATCTTCCTCGCGGTTATACCCATACGAAAAACCCATACCCCGGCTTTCTTCCCAGGAATGATCTTCAAAATCCAGTTCAGGCTGATACTCGGGAGTATAAATACCTCCGTGATGAAAACGGGCTTCATTGCCCCAGCGGTCGTTAACTACCAATTCATTTTTTACCGGACTCTCATTAAAAGCCCACGTTAAAAATTCGGGAGATTTCCATCGTGATGAAGGAAGGTCCCATTCACCATCTGTCCAGAAAACAGATGGTTTGTATTTGGATATGAGCTCCTTCATTTGCGGCCACATATGTTCATTGATATACTTGTCTTTGTCTGTTAACCATAAAGGATTATACCATTCATACAAAGAGTAATACATGCCTGGTTTTACTGAAGTTTTACGTAAGGCAGTAAAGAGATCGCCCAATAAGTCTCTTTTAGGACCAACTTCCATCGCATTCCAGGGAAAGCCCCGGTCTCTGCTGGCTTCCATACTTGGCCAAAGTGCATACCCATCATGATGCTTGGAAGTAAGCACTACATATTTGGCGCCGGATGCTTCAATAAGTTTTGCCCATTCGTCAGGATTATATAATTCAGCTTTAAATAAAGGTGCTAATTGATAGTAATTGAGGTTACCAAATACTTTTTCATGATATTCTGCAACAGCTCCTTTAAAAGCATTGGACTGCAACCAGTGCTGATACCATTCAGAATATTGACCTTTGGGGCTCCATGCCGGTACAGCATACACTCCCCAATGGATAAATATGCCAAATTTTGCATTGTTCCACCACTCCGGAATGGGTCGCTTATCGAGTGATTCCCAGGTTGCCTGGTATTGCTGTCCATGCAATAATGCAGGTGCTGATAGTAAAATATATATGAAATAGCGTATAGTTTTCTTTAAGAATATGATGGGAATATGTCTGCATCTTAAACCCGGTCTAAACAAAGACATTGCTGATAATTTAATTTTATTGTTGATTTTAAAACGATAAATATACTATAACTTCTGCCAAAGTGGCACTTTTGTATTTACATTTGGTTATCTTTGCTCCCTTAAAAGATTTGGTTAGTTTATGTTTGATGTATTGCCCAATAAAATACACGATGAGAGCAGGCAAGGAGAGGCTTATGCGCCCTTTACCAGTGACCCCACAGTTTACAGAAAAAAATTTTATATAGAGAGTTATGGTTGCCAGATGAATTTTTCTGATAGTGAAATAGTGGCTTCCATTCTTAATGGTGCTGGTTTTGGAGCAACCCGCAATGTGGAAGAAGCAGATTTGTTACTGCTTAATACCTGCTCAGTACGCGAAAAAGCCGAACAAACTGTCAGGAAACGACTCACCGAATTCAGAAAAGCAAAAGAAAGCCGTCCTGCTTTGCTGGTAGGTATGCTGGGTTGTATGGCAGAAAGGCTTAAATCAAAATTACTTGAAGAAGAAAAACTGGTTGACCTTGTTGTCGGGCCTGACGCTTATCGTAGTTTACCCGGATTAATTGAAGAAGCAGAAGGCGGACAAAAAGCGGTGAACGTGTTGCTCAGCCGGGAAGAAACTTATGCTGATATTTCACCAATACGTTTGGACAGCAATGGAGTAACGGCTTTTGTGAGTATTATGCGGGGCTGTAATAATATGTGTACCTTCTGCGTGGTGCCTTTTACCCGGGGGCGGGAGAGAAGTCGTGATGCCCATTCTATCATATCAGAATGTACAGAGCTTTTTAACAGGGGATATAAAGAAGTTACATTGTTGGGACAAAATGTAGACAGCTATTTCTTTATGCCTGAGCATACAAGCGGACAACCGGTGACTTTTGCCCTGCTGCTTGAAATGGTTGCAAAAATTTCTCCTCAATTAAGGGTTAGGTTTTCTACTTCTCACCCCAAGGATATTACCGATGAAGTGCTGCAGGTGATGGCACGATATCATAATATCTGCAAGTATATTCACCTGCCGGTGCAAAGTGGTTCAAGCAGAATTTTACAATTGATGAACCGCACTTATACCCGCGAATGGTATATGGCAAAAATAGATCGTATCAGGGAAGTCATCCCTGGCTGCGGCATAAGCAGTGATATCATTGCCGGTTTTTGTACTGAAACCGAAGAAGATCATAATGATACTCTTTCACTTATGGAGTATAGTGGTTACGACATGAGTTATATGTTTTTTTACAGCGAAAGGCCCGGAACACTGGCACACCGCAGATACAAAGACGATATACCTGATGAGGTAAAAAAAAGGAGGTTGCAGGAAATAGTGTCCCTGCAAAATGAGCTTTCTAAAAAGAGTAACCAAAAAGATATAGGCAAAATTTTTGAAGTGCTGATAGAAGGAGAGAGTAAAAAGAGCGATGAAGACTGGATGGGCAGAACATCACAAAACAAGGTGATTGTTTTTCCCAAAGAAAATCATCGTATAGGCAAAGGGGATTATGTGTATGTAATGGTAACAGACTGTACCAAAGCCACTCTGCTAGGAAAAGTGGCAAATCCTGAAGAATGATAGATACAGGACCAAATATACAGAAACGTTTTTCAACAGTAGAAACATACTAATGGATATACAATCAATAAAAAACAGGTTTGGGATTATCGGAAATTCTCCTGCATTAAACTATGCACTACAGGTGGCAGTGCAGGTAGCCAACACCGATCTTACCGTACTTATTTTTGGTGAAAGCGGTGCCGGAAAGGAAGTATTTTCACAGGTCATTCATGCATTATCCGCACGTAAACACAATCCTTTTATAGCGGTAAACTGCGGTGCAATACCAGAGGGTACAATTGATTCGGAATTGTTCGGGCATGAGAAAGGCTCTTTCACAGGTGCAGTAGACAGTCGCAAAGGATATTTTGAAACAGTAAACGGAGGTACTATTTTCCTTGATGAAATTGGAGAGATGCCATTGGGCACACAAGCAAGATTATTGCGTGTTCTCGAAACCGGTGAATACATAAGGGTGGGTTCCTCCAAAGTGCAGAAGACGGATGTACGGATTATTGCCGCTACCAATAAAGACCTGCTGGAGTTTACACATAAAGGAAGATTTCGGCAGGACCTGTATTACAGGCTTAATACAGTTCCTATAAGAGTACCAGCATTGAAAGATCGCCAGGAGGATATCATTCTTTTATTCAGAAAATTTGCGTCCGATTTTTCAGAACGTTATAAAACGCCTTCCATTCAGTTGGATGATGAGGCGAAGGATTTGTTAATTCATTATTCATGGCCGGGCAATGTCAGGGAATTGAAGAATATTGCAGAACAGATTTCTGTATTGACAGATGATAAAGTAGTTACCGGTAGTCAGTTGTCGCAGTTTTTACCGGAACATAACCGAAATACGATGATGCCTGTACTAGCTGCCGGAAGTGGTGGTGTTTCTCATGCTGAATTTGCAAATGAAAGAGAAATTCTGTACAAGCTGTTCTTTGATATGAAAAGGGATGTTACAGAGTTGAAGAAAATGTTTGTGGAAATATTGCAAAACCCCCAGCGGGCCTCGTCAATGTCTGCATTTACCAAAGAGTCGCTACTCAATGAATTTGAACCGGTAAATGACAGGGATATAAGTTTTCCCAAACAGGTATTTGTACAACCTTCCCAGCCTGTGCTGATGAATGCCGGCTCCGGTAATAATAATGGAGAGATTCAGCAACACGAAGATGTGGAAGAGTCACTGAATATCATGGATAAAGAAAAAGAACTGATTATTAAAGCGCTGAAAAAGCACAAAAGCAAAAGAAAAGATGCAGCATCTGATTTGGGTATCAGTGAAAGAACATTATACAGAAAGTTGAAAGAATATGATATCAGTGAATAAAAAGTTACTGGGGAAAATATGGATTATACTTCTTGCAGTAGTATCGGTGCAAGCTACCTGCAGCTATTCCATGAAGGATATAAGTTATCCGCCTGAAGTAAAAACAGCCAGGGTAAGCTATATAGAGAACAGGGCTCGCTTTGTAAATCCACAGTTAAGTCCCCAGCTTACTGATAAACTCAAACAAAAGATTATTAGTCAAACCCGTCTGGCAGTTGTGAATGGAGATGATGCACACTATGATATCAGCGGGTATGTTACTGATTTTTCGGTAAATACTTCAGGGATTTCAGGTCAGCAGGTATCGAGTAATAATCTGAATATCACTGTTCATATCATTTTTAAAAACCGGCTTGATGAAAAGAAAAACTTTGAAACGGATATCACCAGAAACTTTCCATTTTCATCCACTCTTAGTTTCTCTGATGCGCAAAGCCGTCTGATGGATGATATTGTAAAAAATGTATCGGACGATATTTTTAATAAAATATTCTCAAACTGGTAAAGGATAGAATCTTCATGCCAATGACCCGCAAAATGGATAACATCTTGTATCAATATTTCCAAAAAACTAATTTGGAAGAAGTAGAGTTACAAAAACTCAAGCAATTTGTTAACGATTTTCCGTTTTGCGCTACCGGACAGTTTTTACTGGCAAAAAAATATCATTTATCTGATGATCCTTCATTTTTAAACCAGGCAAGCAAAACTGCAATATATTTTACCAATCCGCATTGGTTTAAGGGATTGTTGTTAGAAGAAGAAATAAAAAAGAGTAATGAGTACAATGATGAAAAAATAACAATAGCCGGCAACAGTTCAACAGTAACAGATGACACCGGCAAAGAAACAGAAAATTCTGCCGAAGAAATTACAGCATTCAAACAAAGTATTGATGTAAATGAAATTTCTTCCGCAGAAGACATCATTGTCCCCCGTTTCGAAAATCAGCAATTGCCTGATATACCAGATGAAACCCTCGTACCTGAAGCTGAAATAACAGCGGCAATACAGGCAGAAACTGAAGATATTATTACTTCAGAAGATCAGAAGCTCAGTGTAGAAGATTTATCTGTTAATAATGAAAAAGCACCAGGTGATGAAATAATTAAAAGCGATGTAATCATTTCACCGGAATCTGCGGAAGACGCAACTAAACCCTTAATTTCCTCTGTTAAATTAAAATCAATTCTGGATAATCCTGTTCAGCCGGATCAGAATGGTGAATCGCTTATTCCTATAGAGCCATTACATACAGTGGACTATTTTGCATCGCAGGGTATTAAAATCTCTGCCAACATAGAAGGACAGGACCGACTGAGTATAAAACTCCGGAGTTTTACCGACTGGCTGAAAACAATGAAAAAAATTCATCCTGAAAAGCTTGAATCTGAACTGGATCAGGGTGCACAAACTGCTATTCAGCATATTGCAGAGCACTCCAACGAAGCAAAAGAGGTTGTAACAGAAGCAATGGCTGAAGTTTTTGCTAAACAGGGATTAAATCATAAAGCATTAGAAGTATACAGGAAATTAAGTTTGCTCAATCCCGATAAAAGGGTTTACTTTGCAGCCAAAATTTCCAAATTAAACGATTTGTGATATGGCGCTTTTACTTTTGATACTGGTTATCCTCGTAAGTGTATTGCTCGGTCTGGTAGTGTTGATACAGAACCCTAAGGGAGGTGGATTATCGGGCAGTATTGCCGGCTTCAGCAACCAGTTTATGGGAGTGAAACAAACTACAGATGTGTTGGAAAAAGGCACCTGGATTTTTGCTGCAATAATTGCAGTATTATGTCTCACTTCTTCTTTTTTTATGAAAGGTGGAAGTGGTGGTAATGAATTTATTAAAGAGATTAACACTAACCAGCAAACTACATCACCATCTGCTTTACCGGTACAGCCAGCCCCGCAGGAGGTACCCCAATCTTTACCTTCACAAGATTCATCAAAATAAAAGTAGCAGAATAATTGCTTTAAGTGATTTAAATTATTAAACCCTGTTGTTATACAACAGGGTTTTTGTTTACTTTCAATATCGTATAAACAGGCATTAGATGATAAAAAAAATTGCAATAATATTTATCCTGGTACTGCTCTTAGCTGGTGGATTTTTAGCATGGAAAATTATTGGCCCGGGTACATCTTTTGCAGGGAACAAATATTTCCTATATATACATACCGGAAGTAGTTATAGTGATGTATTGCAAACCCTGCACAAAGATCATGTATTAAAAAGTCCCCGTTTTTTTTCGTTGATAGCACAAAAGTCGGGTCTGCCCGAAAAAATCAAAGCCGGCAAATACGAAATCAGGCAAGGCGAAAGTTTGCTCAATATTGTACATACGCTTAAAAACGGAAAACAGTCACCCGTAAATCTTGTTGTTACCAAACTAAGAACCAAAGAAGATTTTGCACGAATTGCAGGACGCCAGTTGGAATGCGACTCCATTGATATTATCCATTTTATCACCAATAATGATTCATTAAAAAACTTTGGACTTGATTCCAATGCTGTGATGACCATTATTATTCCTAACACCTATACTTTTTACTGGAATACTTCAGCACAAAAATTATTTCATCGCCTGTTGAGTGAATCCGATAAATTCTGGACGGAAGACCGCAGGGGAAAAGCAAGAGATATTGGATTAACACCGCAACAGGTATATATTTTAGCTTCCATTATAGAGGAAGAAACCAATAAATATGAAGAGATGCCGTTAATGGCAAGTGTGTACATCAACCGTCTAAATAAAGATATGTTTCTCGGTGCAGATCCAACCGTTAAATATGCATTGAGGAATTTTGCTGCAAAACGGATAACTCTTAAAATGATATCAGAAAGTGCCGGATCACCATATAATACTTACAGGAATAAAGGGTTGCCTCCCGGGCCTATTTGTACACCATCCGTCAAAACAATTGAGGCTGTGCTTAATGCAGCCAGCACTAATTACCTGTATTTTTGTGCTAAAGCCGACTTTTCAGGATACCATGCTTTTGCAGCCACCATTACCGAACATCTGAAAAATGCGAGAGAATATCAGAAAGCGCTGAATAGATTGCAAATCAAATAAAGCGTTCAGGCATTATGACCAATTTAGAACGAAAGATATTAAACTTGCGACCGGTAGCATTCGTTATCGAAAAGTCTAAGCACATTATACTTCCGGGATTTAAAGGATTACCGGTATTTGACGTGGTTCTCTTCCTGCAAAGACAGATAAATAAAGAAGGATTACAATTACGTGCCTCAGCTATTTCATTTAATATGCTGATGGCTATTCCTCCATTTATGATTTTTCTTTTTACTTTAGTGCCTTACCTTCCGGGCCAAAGAAATTTTACCATTGAGTTATTACGACTGATCAGAGATATTACACCTAACCGCGACACATTTATCTGGATACGGAATTTCATTGATGATTTTACAAAACCCCGTAGCGGTCTGCTTTCATTCGGTTTTATTGCAGCCGGTTTTTTTGCTTCCAATGCCATGCTTGGAATAATGAATTCTTTTAACCGTTCATTGCATGGACATTCAAAACGTAAGAGGAATTTTCTTCAAATGCGGATAACTGCTTTAAAACTTACATTTTTTATCGCTATTATATTTATGGCATCTATTTTATTGCTTATACTGCAGGGCAACCTGTTACGGCAATTTTTGCATTGGATGGGCATTGAAAATGCAGAAATACGATGGTGGATAGGTTCATTGCGATGGGTGGTGATAATTGGATTAATTTATTTTGCCATTGGGCTTATTTACCGGATAGCACCATCTTTAAAACATAAATGGAGCATCAATTCCCCGGGCAGCATATTGGCAACCACGCTGATTATAATTCTGATGGTACTTTTCAGTTTTTGGGTAAACAATTTTGGAACCTACAATAAAGTGTACGGATCTATTGGCACCCTTATAATAATCATGTTATCTTTTTACTTAAACTCTCTTATTTTACTGATGGGATTTGAATTGAATGTAAGTATCAGCCATCTGAAGGTAGAATATGAAAACCGACAGGAAAATAAAAATGAGCCACAACCGGGATAGTTTGCTTTTAACTGCCTATAGCGGGCGATAAAAGTTGGTATATTTTTTCAAACTGTGAATATTTTTCTTTATATATCTCATGACGGGTACTATCCGGATGATATACATCAGTAATTTCAGCGTTCCAGTTATAGCTTATCCCCAGAGCTTCCATCCCCATTGCAATGGCACCCAAAGCAGCACTCTCGGCAGTACCAGGAATCTCAACTCTTGTATTAAATACATCACTTAGTATCTGGAGCCAAAGCCGGCTGTGCGTAAATCCACCAGTTGCCCGTATAGCAATTATTTCATTTCTCTGCAATAAAACTTGCCCTATTGCATACAAATTGTATATAATACCTTCCATTGCAGCTCTTACAAAATGAGCCTGCTGATGCTGGATATCCATTCCAAAAAACATCCCACGTACATCTGCATTCCAAACCGGCGACCTTTCTCCCAAAATATAAGGAATACACAATAACCCATCGCAACCCGGTGCTATTTTCTCAGCTTCGGAGAATAAAGATTCAAAAGAGTCAGAGGTTTTCAATACAGTTTCGCGAAGCCATTGAAGTACTATTGCTCCATTATTACCTGCGCCCCCGGTTACGTATAGTCGCTCTTTTAGATGATAGCAAAAAGTGCGCATATGGGCGTCAATATAGATGCCAGGTGTAATAATCCTGATAGCACAACTGGTGCCAATACTCACAGCAATTGTATCTTCGCTTACAGCGCCACTTCCCAGGTTAGCAAGCCCTCCGTCGCTGGCGCCAATTATTAAGGGCAGGTTTTGCAGGTATTTCAACTTTAAGGCTTCACCCGACAGATTTTGTTCGCTGATATAATATATTGAGGACGGTTCAACAATTGTTGATAGCCGATTCTTATCTATTCCTATGTAGCCAAGTATTTTTTCATCCCATAAAAGTGTAGAGAGATTCAATAAACCTGTAGCCGACGCCAGGGAAGTATCAATAAAATATCCTTTTGTAAAATGATAGAAAATATATTCTTTAATACCGATGAATTTAAAAGCTGAGGTAAATATATTTTGTGCATGTTCTTTCAGCCATAATAATTTACATAAAGGAGACATCGCATGTACCGGCACACCTGTAGTTTCGTAAAAAGCTCTTCCCTCGGAAATTTGCAGTAATGTTTTTGCAATATCACCGGCACGGTTATCTGCCCATATAATGCAATCCGTAAGTGGCTCACATTTTTCATTTACAGCAAGGATACTGTGCATGGCTGCACTGAAACTTATGAATACCGGCTCATCATTTATTAGCCTGCCCGTCACAGAAGTAATACCATCAATTACAGCTTTCAGAATTTCATCAGGCTTTTGCTCGCTTTGATTCTTATGAGGATGATATATTTCATAACTGATATTTTCTAAGGCAATAATTTTACCCTCCTGTGAAAATGCAATTGTTTTAGTAGAAGTAGTACCTATATCTACACCTATATAATATCTCATACCGAAATGTACAAAATATAACTTCAATCTGAATAATTTTAAGAAAACAGAAAGAAATGCGGGAGTTGTGTAGTAATTTTCTGATATAATCTCTGTATTTTAATTTGTCAGCTCAATACTTTAAATAACTATGTCACCACTCAAACTGAAAGATTCTTATGACGTGATTATTATTGGCGCCGGGATAGGTGGGCTTACGGCAGGGGCATTGTTGAGCAAATCCGGGCTCTCTGTTTGTATCGTAGAAAAAGAACCACATGTAGGGGGTTATCTTGCAGGTTTCAGAAGAAAAGATTTTTTATTTGATACAGCTATTCACTGGCTCAATCAATACAATTACCAGGGTATTGTTACCAGGTTGTTTGATGTTTTGGGAAGCGACCATCCCAGGGCCATATCCCTGAAGCATACCCGCAGATATAAAGGTAATACATTTGATTACCTGCTGACGACCAATCCCAATCAGCTACGGGATCAATTAATAGCTGAATTTCCACATGAAAGAAAAGGGTTATTAAAATTTTTTCGGAATGCAAAAAGAATAGGTGACTCACTATGCAGGCTCAATCAAATATTCCGTTCTGAAGAAACGATGACTTTCTCAGAGAAGATATTTAGCCGGATACGAATGCTTAGTGTGTTGATGCCTTTCATTCCCTATGCATTTTACAGCGGAGAGAAAGGGTTGAAAAAAGGATTAAACCGCTTTTTTAGAGACCCTGCTTTGCATAAAGTATTCGCTTCGGAAACGGAACTAATAGGTTGTATGGTACCTATTGGCTGGTCTTATGCAGACGATTTTCAATGCCCGCCGGAAGGTGGGGGGCAGGTAATTCCTGAATGGTTGAAATACATTGTTGAATTTTATAAAAATGATATCCTCCCCCGCTGCAGTGTACAGAAAATACTGATAGAAGATATGAGTTGTGTGGGTGTACAATGCCTTCACAGAGGAAAGATTTATGAAATCAGAAGTAAATATGTAATAGCGGCCTGTGATATTGAAACCCTTTATGAGAAGATGTTACCTTCGTCTGCAGTACCGGAAATACTCAAAGAAAAGTTACGTAATGCAGAGCTCTATAGCTCTTCCTGCACCATATCAATCGGTCTTGATTGCCCTACAGAAGCATTGGGACTTGGCGAAGAACTCATTCACCTGGTAAATGAAAACATAAGTTTTGATGCACACCAGAATGGCGACCCGTCAACCGCAGAGATTAGTATATTGCCTCCTTCTGTCCGAGACAAATCGCTGGTGCCTGAGGGTTGCGGTACTCTCACTCTGTTTATGCCGGCTTTGATGGATTATTGCAATAACTGGTATGCTGTGAAAGATGAAAAAGGTGAATATATCAGAGGGGTGGAATATAGGGAACTCAAAAAGAAAGTCGCTGAGATAATTATAGATCGTGTGGAGGCTGCTGTTGCGCCGGGATTAAAATCACATATTCTGTTCTATGAGATTGCTACTCCGATTACACATTATCGTTATACAGGCAATAAAAACGGTACAATGATGGGTGCAAAACCCGGGCAAAAAAATATGCGCAACAAAATTGCCCATTATCAAACTCCTGTAAAAAATCTTATACTCGGCGGACATTGGGCAGAGCTTGGAGGAGGGGTGCCAATTGCGGCCAAAGCCGGCACTAATGCTTCGCTGATTATTCTCAAAAAGGAAAATAAATTAGCTTTCTCCAGGTTATGCGGTTACCTTGATGGTAAACTGACCTTGAATGATTTACACTCCTCGAATTGTTTCAAACCTTATGATAATTCCTGGGTACGTACCCCAACACCTGCTGAAAGAAAAGAAAACCGATGTAAGGTGTAAGGGATAAGGGGAAAAGATAAACTTGATAGCTGAAAACTCATCCCCCTAAAGCCCATACCTGACAGCTTCATAGATCACCATTTCACGTCTAATAATTCAGCGATAAACCAGCACCAAATCCCATATCACTGTCATAGTGGGTGCGGATACTTATATTCCTGTTTAGAATATACCGGAGGTCAATCATATATTCTTTGTCTGTATTTACCATAAAACCGGCTCTTATCTTTTTTGCAACAGGGATATCTTCCCGCATTAACTGCAACCTGGTTATCCCGTCGTGGAATACTTCAGCCTGGAATCTGATAAGCATAGGCAGGGTATAATTAAATCCAATACTTACAGATGCACGGTTATCTTTATTATTGTTTTGACCGAAGAAATTTTTCTCTTCTATGTCTCTTCCCATTTTCCGGTATCGCCAGTCAAAACCTACAAACGGCATCAGCCATTGCATTTTGCCAACATACCTGCCAATATGTGTTTCTGTTTCATACCCATGCATACTGTTATAGCCCAAACGCCATTCTGTACCAAAACTCCATCTTGTATTTTGAATCATTGCTTCACCGTCGTTTCCATTGGTAGCAAAATCATTTTGCACCATAAAATGCATCATATTGCTTTCTCGCTGCAACATTTTATAAGCACTATTCCTGTCAGGTAAAGCCGGGTTATTATAATTGCCAATTGTAAACACCCGGTTCATACCCGCCATCATATGGTATAAAATATGGCAATGAAAGAACCAGTCGCCTTCGGTATTGGCCAAAAATTCAAGAGTATCAGTCTCCATCGGCAAAATGTCCAATACATTTTTCAGAGGTGCATATTCCCCCTGCCCGTTGATTACCCTGAAATCAAAACCGTGCAGGTGCATGGGGTGTCGCATCATTGAGTTATTATGCAGTATTATCCTCAGGATTTCTCCTTTCTTTACCGGAATTTTATCAGTTTCAGAAAGCACTTTATTATCCATACTCCACACATACCGGTTCATATTTCCTGTGAGTGTAAACTTTAATTCTTTAACTGGTATATCTCCGGGCAATGTTGTTTTGTAAGGTGATTTTAGCATAGTATAGTTGAGGGTAACCATACTTCCCGTTACTTTTAATTTATGATGTTCATGATTATTATGCATTTCATAGGTGTCATGTATTTCATCTTTTTTTTCTTCACCGGATAATTCCGGATACATCACCGCGTTCATATCCATTTGATTTAAGCTCATACTCATCCCCATATCATCCATGTCACCATTCATATTCATCATATCATTCATCATCTTCATTCCCTCAAAATATTTAAGACGGGGAAGTGGCGGGATAAATTGTTTTACACCATTCCCAATGAAAAAAGCAGAGGATTGAGTGCGGTCTTCTGTAGTGGCCATCAATTCATAAGCTTTACCACTTTCGGGGATGGACACAATAATATCATAAGTTTCTGCAACAGCAATTACTAATCTGTCTACGTCAACCGGTTCTACATCATTTCCATCACTGGCAACAACAGTGATTTTGCCACCCGCATACCGCAACCAAAAATAAGAAGATGCACCACCATTGGCTATCCGTAAGCGAACCTTGTCACCACCTTTGACTGGTTTACCATTAATGTTATTGAGGATAGTAATATTTTCCCCGTTCATCAAAATTTTATCATAATATACATCACTTACATCCATTGCCAGCATCCGCTTCCATTCATTAGTAAGTTTAGTTGTAAAATGCCCCTGTCGTATTGCCTCGGCATAACTTTGTGTTGCACCTTTTTTTATAGAAAACCAGTCGCTTGCATTGTGCAACATGCGTTGTACATTTTCCGGTTTCAGGTTTGTCCATTCACTTAAAACGATTGGTACAGTTGGCAGATCATCTATACCCTTTCTAAAAGTTTTATCCCCGCTTCTTTTTTGCATGATAAAAGCACCATACATACCTATTTGCTCCTGCAGCCCGGAATGGCTGTGATACCAATGTGTGCCGTTCTGAATAATGGGGAAACGATAGGTGTAGCTAGTGCCAGGTTCAATTGGCATTTGAGTAAGGTAAGGTATACCGTCTTCCTTGTTTGGCAAAAATACACCATGCCAATGCAGGGATGTGGCTTCTTTCAATTGATTGTGTACAACAATTTCAGCAGTATCGCCCTCTGTAAAAAAGAGCGTGGGCATGGGTATTTGTCCATTTACAGCTATTGCTCTTTTGGTTTTTCCGGTATAATTTACCAGGCTGTCTTTGACGTACAAATCGTAATGAACTAACTTTTGTGCATTTCCCAATACATACATCAGCAATAAAACTACTGTTGCCAGTAGTTTTAACAGGGGAAAACTTTGAATGGGCATTTACCAGTTCTATTTAATAAGGTTCAAAAGCAGTGATATCCATCAGGATTTTTCTGTACTATTCCTTGTTTCCACTACTTTGCCACAGTTAAGCATTGCTGAACCGTAATATGGATTCTTTATTTCCTTTTCTGTACTCAGCCAATATGCTTTCTTCATTGGGCAATATTGATAATAAACGTCCTGAGTCAATGATTCAGTCTTTTTTACCAGTTTCCAAATAATATTGGATACATCTGAAAATGCATTTCTTTGTTTTTCTATATTGTTAGCTTCTGCCAGCTCGCTCACTGCTTTTTTCAAATCTTTATTCTGTGCAAATGAATTCTCCTTAATGATATTCTTATGTAATATAGCAATCGCTTCTGAAGCGGATTTAGTATCACTATTAATAAGTGCATTTTTTATATTAATATAATTGCTCAATAATTGGTTTGTATTTTGGGCAAAAACTGAATACCCAAACAATATTGCTGTCATGGCCAAAAATGTTTTTTTCATACAGATAATAATTTAAATGTTTATGGGTTCTATTTTGAAACCGGCTTTCTTAACTTTTTCAATGATCTGATCTTCTGTAATGCCATCGGAATGCACGGTTAATATTTTGTCTTTATTACCGGTATTTACTTCCCAGTGACAAATACCTTCTGCATTGTCAAGATGAGGTTTTACAGTTGCTATGCAACCGCTACAGTTGATGTTTGTTTTGAATTGAAAGTTTTTGTTTTCCATTATGAAATATTTAATGATACAAAATTGATACTTAGGACTGTAAAAAGTTGTGTTATTACCTGTTTAATTTGTGAAATTTACCGCTTTTAGTTTTTCCATTTCAAACGCAAACTATTGCTCACTACACTCACACTGCTCATCGCCATTGCGGCTCCGGCAATCATGGGATTGAGCATGAAACCATTTATTGGATAAAGAATACCCGCAGCTATTGGTATACCTATCAGGTTATAGATAAATGCCCAAAACAGGTTTTGTTTGATGGTTGTAACGGTTTGTTTGGATAGCCGGACAGATTGGGGTATTTTTTTCAGGTCAGATGAAATAATGGTCATCTTTGCGACATCCATTGCTATGTCACTTCCCTTGCCCATAGCAATACTGAGGTCGGCTGTTGCCAGTGCGGCACTGTCGTTGATACCATCCCCAACCATTGCTACTGTTTTGCCCTCTTGCTGAAGCTGTTTTACAAATGCTGCTTTATCCTGTGGTAATACTTCTGCTTTATAATGCCCGATTCCAGTTTGACGGGCTATTGCTTTGGCAGTAGTTTCATTATCGCCGGTAAGCATATAGAGTTCAATACCCATATCATGCATTTGCCTGATAGCTTCTGCCGAGCTGTCTTTTATTTTATCAGAGATGGCAATTACCGCTAATACTGACTTACTATCCGAAAACCAAATTACAGTCTTAGACTGGCTGCTCCATTCATCTGATAATTGTTCTATTGTGTTTGTAATATTGATTCCTTTTTCAGCCAGCAGGGTTTTATTGCCAACATAGTAGGTTTCATTATTGTACACTGCTTTTACTCCTTTACCTGTGATACTTTCAAAAGAAGATAAGGGAACAGTTTGAAGATTGCAGAGGTGACTGACTACAGCTTCAGCCAACGGATGTTCAGAATGTTTTTCGATACCAAGTAAAATCTGTTTTGTGGTATCATCATCATTTAGCCATTTGATTCCTGTAACCTGCGGTCTGCCTTCGGTGATAGTTCCTGTTTTATCCAGTACAATGGCATTTACTTTCTTTGCCAATTCCAGGCTTTCTGCATCTTTAATTAAAATGCCTTTTTCTGCACCTTTACCTACACCCACCATAATAGCCGTGGGGGTAGCCAGGCCTAAAGCACAGGGACAGGCAATTACCAACACGGTAACGGCTGCTAAAAGTCCCTGCACTACACCATTATTGCCGCCCAATACCAACCATAATATAAATGTGAGAATGGCAATTCCAATTACTGCCGGAACAAAAATGCCTGCAATTTTATCCACCAGTTTTTGTACCGGCGCTTTACTGCCCTGTGCATCCTGAACCATTTTAATAATCTGGGCCAGCATTGTTTCCCTGCCCACTTTCACAGCCTTAAACCTGAAACTGCCTTTTTGATTAATAGTACCGGCAAAAACTTTTTCATTTTCTTTTTTCGATACTGGGAGAGGTTCACCGCTCAGCATACTTTCATCCACATAAGAACTACCTGATACAACCAGGCCATCTACAGCAATCTTCTCACCAGGTTTTACTAAAACTATATCGCCGACAATGATGTCTTCTATAGCAGTTTGCTTTTCTGTTCCGTCAGCAAGTATAACCGTTACTGTTTTAGGTTGCAGTCCCATTAATTTTTTAATTGCTGAAGAAGTATTCCCTTTTGCTTTTTCTTCCAGTAATTTTCCCAATAAAATAAAGGCAATCACTACGGCTGCAGCTTCAAAATATACATGGGCGTGCAGTCCCCTGTTATGCCAAAATTCCGGAAACAGCATATTGAACACACTGAATATATAGGCAATACCCGTACTTAGGGCAACTAATGTATCCATATTGGCAGAGCGGTGCTTTGCCTGTTTCCAGGCATTGATAAAGAAATCTTTTCCAAACCAAAGCACTACAGGTGTAGCAAAAGCCCACATGATTATATTGGCGTAGGGAATATTCATGAAGAACATACCTATTGCAACTACAGGAAGTGACAATAAAATTGACCAGATAGTTTTTGTTTTTAAAGCCTTAAATTTTTTTTCGTGTATAGCTTCTAATGTCTCCTGTTGTGCTGTTTCGTTTTCTATTAGTAAATCGTAACCGATTGACTGAACAGCTTTTTGCAGCGCCGCAGGGCTGGTCATGTTTGGCAGGTATTCTACCGTTAGCATTGCATTAGCATAATTGACAGAAGCATTGATAACACCTTCTGATGATTTAACTATACTTTCTGCGCTTATTGCACAGGACGCACATGTCATTCCCAGTACAGGGAAAGATTTCCTGATAGTAGATACGCCATATCCTAAATCCTTTATGGCTTTCACTGCATTTGAAACAGCCTCAGGATCATTTATGGTAATTGCTGCCCTGCGATTGTTTAACTCCACACTATGTTTTTCAATACCATTTACTTTAGCAAGTCCTTTGTCTACTATCAATGCACAATGTTCACTTTCTACATTTTCCAAAGGAAGAAAGATTGTTTGCAAATTATTTGAAGCCATATATTGTACATTTTTAATTAGGATACAAAATTGGCTACAAATAATTATATGGCTGTTGTGGTATTTTGGATTTGAGTTGTAAGATTTACACTTTGTCCAGGGGTTTCCTTTTGTCTGCCTTTATTTGTTTGAAGTGGCTGGGAGTAAGCCCGGTAACTTTTTTAAACTGGTTGCTTAGGTATGCCACACTGGAATAGTTTAGACGAAATGCAATTTCACTCAGCGAGAGCTCATCATATACTAATAGTTCTTTTACCTTTTCTATTTTTTGAGCTATAAAATATTTTTCGATGGTTGTGCCTTCCACCTCGGAAAACAGGTTGGATAAATAGTTATAATCGTGGTGCA
>JAFDXG010000099.1 GCA_018268105.1 Bacteroidota bacterium
AAAGAATTTCCTGCCATACCTGTGGAGACGGTAGACGAACGATACACTTCAAAAATGGCTAAACTGGCAATGCTGGATATGGGAATGAAAAAAAAGCAGCGACGGGATAAAGCAGTTGTAGACCAAATTGCAGCTACAATTATTTTGCAGGAATACCTGCAAAGCCGTAGTATATAACTTTCAGCAAAATCATGATTTTCTTTCCATTAGTTTCAACAGTTTTTTCGCCCTGCTGCTAAAGGCTGCAGTTTCATGAGGGAGATGATCTTCTATGAGTAGTTTTAGCTCCGGAATAATTTCGGGATAAGTCTTCATCATTCTCCCCAATATACCCAGAGAAAATGCTTTTACTGCTACAGCTTCTTTCGGATCGGCAATATATTGGAAGCAGGTATCCATTACTGTTCCCTGTAGTGGTTCAGGAATTGTTATTTTTTCCAGCAGCCGTACCACATTTCTTTTCACGGCATTGTGAATGCCAGGTGTTTTCAGATAAGCAATAATATCAGGCAGATGTTTTTGAATAAGTTCCGGGTGTATAGCTGTAGTATTACTTAGTGGCCAGGCAGCACGTTGTACTACCCGGTATTCATCACTAAGAAATATATTTACCAGATCATCAAACCGCCGCTGATTGTTTCCAATATAATCTACAATGCGGTTGCATTGTGCTTTTGAATGTTCTTTTAAAAGTACTTCCCGGATGTTCATTTTTAATACAAATCACCGAATTTACGGAAACGTTTGTGTGAAATTTATAGAATGGAATATAAAAATGATCTGACTTAGGGGTTTTCGTATAACTTTAATCATTTTCAAAACAATGCTTACACAAATACTTCAGCAATTCGGGATTAATATTGCTAATGTTGAAATAAAGCCTTTTGGATCCGGGCTTATTAATAATACCTGGAAGATAAGCCTGCAGGATAATGATCAGGCATATATTCTGCAGCGTATCAATAATAATGTGTTTAAAACTCCGGGTGATATTGCATTTAATGTACGTTTAATTGGTGATTATCTTGCTACTCATCATCCCGGATATTTTTTTGTAAGGTGCATGTTTACTCAAAGCGGAGATGATTTGCTTTATGTGAAAGATGAGGGTTATTTCAGGCTTGTACCCTTTGTGCACAATTCACATACTGTGGATGTGGTACAAAACCCCGGACAGGCTTACGAAGCCGCAAAACAGTTTGGCAGATTCACTTCTCTGCTGAATGATTTTCCTGTGCAGAAGTTGAAAGTAACTATCCCCGACTTTCATAATCTTACACTGAGATACCGGCAATTTCTTGATGCGTTACAAACCGGTAATGCGGAGAGGATAAGTGCCTGCGTCAGTGAAATTGCCTGGCTTAAAGAACAGCAGTATATTGTGCAGCGTTTTGATGCGATGAAGATAAATCCGGCTTATAAGCTGCGGGTAACACATCATGATACTAAAATAAGCAATGTGCTTTTTGATACTAATGACAAAGGGATATGTGTGATAGACCTTGATACTGTAATGCCCGGGTATTTTATTAGCGATGTAGGGGATATGATGCGTACCTGTATATCCCCGGTAAGTGAAGAGGAGAAGGATTTTTCCAGGATAATGATTCGTGAAGATTATTATAAGGCAATTGTAAAAGGATATACGGAAGGAATGCAGGGGGAACTCAGTGCAGAAGAACAAAAGGGTTTTTTTGATGCAGGATGTTACCTCATATATATGCAGGCATTACGTTTTCTTGCAGATCATATTAATAATGATGTTTATTATGGCGCAAAATATGAAGGACATAACTATATGCGTGCCAGCAATCAAATAGTTTTATTGAAAAAAATGCTGGAGAAAGAAACCCTTTTAAAATCTATTTAACCTAAGAATTTAATTGCCGGGTTTAGTGATGGCAACCGCAATCCGGGCCGCAATGATCGTTTTCTGAGTGTGTATGCCCATGTGCATGACCGTGGGCAAGCTCTTCACCGGTTGCCTCTCTTATATTTTTTATAGTAACGGAAAAATGTAGCGTCCTGCCGGCAAGGGGGTGATTACCGTCAAGGATAATTTTATCGCCGTCTATATCTGTTACAAACAACTGTCGCCCGTCGGAAGATTGAACCACATTTCCCATTTCTATTGCTTCTCCTTCCTGAGGGAACTGCTGCCTGCTTACTTCAATTACCAGCTCTGGATCAAAATCGCCATAAGCCTGTTCGGGGCTTAGTAATACTTTTTTCCCCTCTGATATTTTCAGCCCGGTAAGTTCCTTTTCGAGGCTTTCAAGAATATTTCCATAACCATGCAGGTATTCAAGCGGTTCAAAATCAGTATTACTGTCTACAACAGCACCCGATTCGTCAGTGGCAGTGTATTGAATACTGACAACTTTATCTTTTTCAACCATCATAATAGCAAAGTTTTAATGCTGGGGAGTAACCGTGTTTAAATGCAGTTTCCCGGAGAGCCAACTTTCTGATACCGGAACAATCCAGCTATCTTCCAGTTCCTGTTTGGTAGAAACAGTATTATTGAAATACAAAGTGTTTTTTGTAATAAACCCGTTTTCAGCAGCATATTTAATCTGCGATAGGGGCAATAATTGTATATTGTTTTTCACCACAAAAGCAAGTAATTGCCGGTCGAGGAGAGTGATGTTGAATTGTTTTTCTATCTCCTTTATTAAGTTCACCGAACTCTCTATACTACATCCGCTTACATTTGTTGTGGTCTCATCCACCATAAGTATAATGAACCGGCCAAACATGACGGTTCCAAATCCATTTACCGCCGCACCATGTGCATGCCATTCACCTATAAAATTTTCAAGTATTTTTTCGACTTCAAGTACTTCTGAAAGAGTAAATATTCTGTTAGCCTGATATATCCATACTCTTGATTCAGGAACAAAATGTTGAGGTAATAAATGTTTGTAAGCTAAATTCATAATGCAAAAATACGGGGATCAAAAATATTTTCAATGATGCTGTGGTATATTAAATGATTTCAAAAAAACGGCTATATACTGTTATCAGGTATACGTTCACTTCTTCGTTCAATTTCAATGATTTTGGCGTTCTTCATTTCACCGTTGCTGAATTTACCTTCTTTCATTAGCTCAAGGTCGCCTGGAGAAAAATGAACTATCCTGTCAGTTTCATAGTCATCAAGAAATACATCGCTGGCGTTCCAGCCACTCATTTTACCACGAAAAAAAGCTATACTGCCATCATCCGTTTCAGCTACTTTAAAATATCTAACACTCCTGCTGCCAATGGCATCAGTATATTTTATTTTATAGATATCGCCTCTTTCAGGTTGTTTTATCAATACACTGATATTTGAGATTCTATCGCTATTCACCTGACGGATATAAAAAAACAAGCCCAAGCCCATCAGGATCGCTAATATCAAAATATTTTTACCGTAGCGCATCAGGTATACAGTGTTTAGTTAAACAAAGGAAATTACGGGTTTCGGGTTAAGGTTTCAGATTACGTGTTTCTGTTTTAAAGTTTCAAAGCCAACTGCTGATAGCTGACAGCTGATTGCCCTTTGCTCAAAGCTCTTTCACTCCGCCAGCGAGAGGGCCACAAGTTCAGCAATATCCAATATCTGTACAGTGTCTTCCTTTTCTTTATTTTTTATACCGTCTGTAAGCATTGTATTGCAATAAGGACAGGCTGAAGCAATTATTGGTGCCCCGGTTTCCAGGGCTTCGTTAGTTCTTTCCAGGTTAATTCTTGTAGTACCTTTTTCCTCTTCTTTAAACATCTGTGCACCGCCTGCTCCGCAGCAAAGCCCTTTGCTTTTGCAACGTTTCATTTCCATCAATTCTATATCAAGCGCTTCAAGCACTTTGCGGGGTGCTTCGTATATATTGTTGGCCCTGCCAAGATAACAACTATCATGATAAGTGATTTTCCGGCCCTTGAAATTCCCACTCTCTTTCATTTTTATTTTTCCTTCGTCTATCAATTGCTGTAAGAAAGTGGCATGATGTATAACTTCATAGTTACCCCCCAGCGCCGGATATTCATTTTTAAAAATATTAAAACAATGGGGGCAGGTAGTTACAATTTTTTTTATACCGTAGTTATTCAGGGTATTGATATTCTGGTAAGCCATCATCTGAAACAAAAATTCGTTGCCGGCCCTGCGGGCAGGATCGCCGTTGCAGGCCTCTTCTTTACCCAGTATGGCATATTTAATACCTGTCTTATTAAGAATAGCAGTAAAAGCCTGAGTGATTTTCTGCGCCCGCTGATCAAA
>JAFDXG010000009.1 GCA_018268105.1 Bacteroidota bacterium
GGCAATCGCAATAAAATTACTGACGCCAATGCAAAATCCGTAAGTTCAACATTTGATGCATATAACCGCCTTATAACAAAAACAACCGTTGAGTTCACCAGCACATACGCTTATAATACCGATGGCTGGCTGGTAAGCATCACCAATAACAATAGTACGTCCAAGTCTTTCACTTACGATGCATTAGGCAGGGTTACAAAAACCATAGAAACCGTTGGCAGCGAAACCTACCAGGTGGATTATACCTATACCAGTGGTAAAATCACCAAGACTATACATTCACCTATGACGTATACCATCAATTACCTGTACAATTCTTACGGATATTTATATAAGCTTACTGATGCCAGCAGCACAGCCATAAAAACGATCAACAAAATGACCGCTTTCGGGCAGGTAGAAGAAACCCTTATGGGCAACGGGCTGCTGCAGACCAATACCTTTAATACGTATGGATTACTCACCGGCATTAAAAGTATGAATGGTACAACGGCAGTGCAAAATATGACCTATACGGTAGATAACCTGAAAGGCAATATTACAGCCCGCAAAGATGAAACAAGATCGTTAACCGAAAGCTTTACTTATGATAATTTAGACAGGCTGCTGAACTACGGTACATCTTCTGCCACAAAAACAATAACTTATGCCAATGCAACGGGTAACATAGCAAGTAAGTCAGATGTAGGTGCATACAAGTATAATACCAGCGGAAAGCCTTATGCCATGAGCAGCGTAACCGTTACATCGGGAAATACAGTGCCTACACAGACCCAGCAGGTGGGCTATACATCTTTTGCCCGGCCTAAAAACCTGTCTGAAGGAACCTACACTATTGATTTTACCTACGATGAAGACTATCAACGGGTGAAGCAGGAATTTAAAACTTCCGGCAGCCTTACCTATACCCGCTGTTACTTTAACGGCGGGCAATACGAAAAAACAGTGCAGGGCAGCACCACCAAAACTATTTTTTATTTGGATGGAACGCCCTATACCGCTACGGTAGCGCTCGAGAACAATAACGGTACTACCCGGTTACTCTACATCAATCGTGATAACATAGGCAGTATTACCCATATTACCAATGCGAGTAAGGTATTACAGGCCGAATACAGCTATGATGCCTGGGGCAGGATGCGCAACCCGGCAAACCTCACTGTATATGCTTTCGGCTCTGACCCGGCTTTATTATTAAATCGTGGATACACCGGGCATGAGCATACAAAAGAGTTTAACCTCATAAATATGAATGCGAGGTTATATGATGCAATAGTTGGAAGAATGTTGAGTCCGGACAATTATGTGCAGGCACCGGATAACCCAATGAACTTTAACCGGTACACTTATGCGATGAACAATCCGGTAAAGTACAATGACCCAAGCGGTAATTTCTTTTTTGGGACAATTCATGCTGCGGTTTTTCAATTTTTCAAGACAGTATTCACACGCGGTGGTCTTGAATTTTGGAATAAAGGAGTGACACATGATGAATGGAGAGATTATCGCAATGTAGTTACCAATGCTGTTCGCATAGACGTCGGCAGGTTTATTCCCGACCAAAATCGCTCACCATTCGGTCAAATGCATCAAATTCTTTCGAGATTCTCCTGGGAATCAATCAATGAAGAGTTTGGCAATATGTATTCACATATGCGAAATGCAGCAGGTGAAATTACTAATGTAGAATATTATGGTGGTGCAACATTGGTAAATGGTGATACCGATGATCCGAGTGATAGGTGGGGAATCACTTTAGGATCTTACATTAATGGCAAAAAATTTAAGAGTGGGAGATGACATGTTTATGCATGAATATGGGCATACCCTACAAAGCATGATTGCAGGACCCCTATACGTTGGTGTTATCGGGATTCCCAGCATATTTGGGGCTTGGTTTCAGGATGAAGAAGGACATAACAGAGAATGGTATGAAACAAGTGCCAATAGATTAGCTCTACAATATTTTCAAAAACATGACTCAGGTATGTTGACAAGAGGATGGGATTTCAATGAAAATCCAACCAGATACAATCCAAATTGGTATTGGTTCTTTTCAGCTCCTTCACCAAGTTGGGCTTGGTGGTTATTACTTGGGTCAGATAATTAATTAAAATGAGAAGATTTCTGTTAACTACTTTACTGCTTTTTATCATTGCAGCAGCATGTAAAAAGCCGCCAGGTGCCCGATCTATGCGGGGATTATGGGTGAAAAACAATGGAACTTTTCCTATTTGCACGTTCACGAGTTTCCAATACCCTGATACTACCATTCCAGACTTAACGGGGCGCGAATGGGATTTGGAAACAATTTCACCTGCTGAGAGTGCGGTGTATGATTTTCCGATAAGGAACTGGAAAGAACTTTTTGAACAGTTACCAGCCGATACATTGTCTTTGTTTGTTTTTCACGCAGACACAATTCAAAAATATGGCTGGCAGGAGATTAGAAATGAGTATAAGATATTAAAGCGTATTGATTTAAGCCAAAGAGACGTGGAGAATATGAATTCCACAATACAATATCCTTGATTGGATTAATTGATTTTTCGCTTCATTATTATAATTGAATATTAGTTTATTTTATAAAAAAACAATTATGATCTACAAAATATTTATTCCTATTCTGGTATTGGCTTCGCTCCAATCTTTCTCCCAGGAAATTCCTTCTGGTAGCTGTGGTTTAATAATGACCTACGACGCCGCAGGCAATCGCATCAAGCGCGAATATTATTGCAATAATGGCAGCAACCGTATTGCTGCTCCTGAGCTGGCAAAGCAGCAGGATGCTGCCAGTGCCGATTTTGAAACGGTGGACGCGTTGTATCCCAATCCCACAACAGGAAAATTTTATGTCACCTTCAGTAAAGCAATTGACAATGCTGTTATCCAGGTAGCAGACGTAAACGGGAAAGTGATACAAAAAGTAAAAGGCCGTGGAACACGCCTTGAGTTTGACTTATCCAGTCAGCCCGGAGGGACTTATTTTGTAATTATCAACACAGCGGAAGGAATTATAATAAACAAAAAGGTACTTAAAATAAAATAAGCCAGAGACAGTTTCAGCAAGAGCAGACAATCCATCAGGGCAAACCAAAATCAATCACAACAACCCTTAACAGATATGGTCAAGAGGTTCTTATTTTCAATACTTTTCTGCATGTTCATCCACGCTTCTTATTCTCAAAAGTTTATGCATGGGGTTGGCACCGGAGTATTTATTAATCTAAGCCCATTCACTCAGCCGGCCATTCCAACCGTACTTACTTATTCGCCGCGGATCAATTTCTTTGAAACCAACGCACTTTCCGTATCGGCAGGGATTCCTTTCAGTGTCGGTTTTGGCACAACTTATTATACCAACTACTATTCAGCAAATGGATTGGATGTAGAAAATACTAC